>CAMLCW010000023.1 GCA_946478645.1 uncultured Variovorax sp. | reverse complement strand
GTTGCTTCAGCGGTGAAGGAGCGCGCGCGGGAGCTTGGCCGCAAGCCACTCTCGAGCGTGCTCCTGCCCGGCTTCCACCTCTTCGAGGGCCCCTGCCCCGTCGCCCCCTACAGCTGGCTGCTGCCGAAGCCCAAGGGCGACGTGCAGGATCTGCTTGGCCTGTGGGAGGCGTATGTGGATCAGGACCTCGGCGCGCACTACAGCCGGCGGTCACCGCTCGAGGCGATCCAGCGCGACCGCTTCGTCTTGGGGCCAGCAGCCTTCAAGCGCGTCTTCGGCGGACCGCGGCACCCCCGAGATTGGGCGCAGCCGGCGGCGATGATCATCGCCCTCGCGCAGCACCTGGAAGGCCAGGAGAACCTGCAGTTCGCCCTGTCGAACGCAGCGTTGATGCACGAGCGCACGCTGCAGCTGCGAATGCACCTGTCCGGCTACATGCTCGAGGTGAGCCACCGCGGCATCTTCTCGAACATGCACCGAAAGGTGATCTCTCCGCGCTACCAGGCCTCCGACGCCAAGCTGGAAGGCCTGTGCATCCGTCCGCTCCGATCGGCGCACCCGCTTGCCGTCGCGCTGATGGAGAACGAGGACACCCCGCACGCTTGCCTGCAGGCCGCCAACGTGGTGCTGCGGGCCGTCCGGCAGGGTCTGCTCGATGAGCAGGACGTGAGGCTCTCCGCTGGCGCGGCGCCGCGCGCTGCGAGAGAAGAGGCGGTCGTGGCAGCGCTGCAGCTGCTGGACCGCGAAAAGAACCTGCGCCTGGTGTACGACAAGGTCGTGCCTCGCGTGGTTTCTGCAGCGGAGTTCCGAAGCCTTTTCGGTAACCCCTTCAGAGGTGTCTCAGCGCCGCGGGCCGACACGGTCGACAAGTGGCGCGCTCATCTCTACTCGCTCGTTCCATAACAAGAAGAAGAACAAAAAGATGGACCAGACAAACGAACAAAGGGTCGCGGCCGCCCGGCAGAAGCAGGCGGCCGTTGCCGAGACCATCCGCGCCGTGCAGGGTGAGCAGTACCTCGAGGTCACGTTCGCTCTCGCCGGCATTCTGATGCTCGGCCGCGCGCTCGCAATCGTCGGCCACGCCGAGACTTCCAGGCTGCTGACCCAGCAGGCGTTGGCCAACACGTTCAAGGCGTTCGGTGTTGGCGACGACGAACAGCTGACGGCGAGCCTCGGAAAGGACGCCCTCTCGCTGGCCGAAGTCAGCTACGTGCCGGCGACCTGATGCAGACCCGGCGCGGCTCCCTCGTCGAGGTGGTGAGCGGGACTGCGGTCGCCTTCGCCATCTCCCTGATTCTCCAGCACTGCGTGGTCGATCCCCTGTGGAACCTGAACACGTCGTTCTTCGAGAACCTGAGCATCACGGTGCTCTTCACCGTCGTCAGTGTGGCTCGCAGCTACGTCTGGCGGCGCTTCTTTAACTGGCTCCAAAACAAAAACAACAACAGCCATGTCACTTCAAGGAATTACCGGTAAGGCCTACAGCGGCAAAGACACCTTCGGCGAGGCATTCATCCGCGCGGGCTACCGCCGGATCTCGTTCGCAGAGCCGCTCAAGGAAGCAGTCGCCATCATCGCCGGCGAACCCACCCACCTCTTCCACTCGGCGGAAGGCAAGGAAGGCTTCTCGCCTGTCCTGAACTGCACGCGGCGTCACGCCCTGCAGGCAGTCGGCAAGGGCGTGCGCGACGTGCTTGACCAGGACGTCTGGGTGCGCCGTGCGCTCGACGAGTGGGATCGCATGGGCCGCCCGAACGCGGTCATCACAGATGTTCGCTACGACAACGAGGCGGATCTGATCCGGCAGTACGGCGGAACCGTCGTGAAGATCGAGCGCCCCAACCAGGTGGGCCTGTCCGGCGAGGCCGCGCTGCACGAGTCCGAGCGCGGCATCAGCGAGCACCTGATCGACATCGTCATCATGAATGACGGGACGATCGGCGAGCTCCACGCAGAGGCACGCAAGCTCATCAATGCGCCACTGGCCGACGGGGGTCTCTGATGACCGCCGAAGCCGACAACCTTGACAGGGCCGCGGACCTCACCCGGGCGCGCACTGACAAGCAGATCGCCGCGGTGCGCAGCCTGGCTGCGCCCGAGCAGGTCCAGAACGCCGACGGCACCTGGCCGGAGACCGAGTGCGTCGTGTGCGGCGTCGAGCTTGGCAAGCGGGCAGAGCTCGGGAAGATCCGCTGCGTTCACTGCCAGAGCCAGATCGAGGCCAGGGGCGCGCGATGGCCAAGGTGAACCCCAACTCCAAGGCCTCCAAGCTGAGGCGCGCCAAGGCCCTCCTGGAGGCCTTGCTGCGGGCCCCCAAGACGCAGGCTGGCCTGATCGCTGCCGCCCGGACTAAGGGCGTCAGCCGCAACTTCGTCTACGGCTGGCTGACGAACGCGGTTCAGACCGCTGTGGTCGTGAAGCACAAGAGCACCGACCCACCGACTTTCCAACTCGCCGCGACCGCGGCGACCGAACAACCCTCCGCCGGCGACTACCCCCCATGGCTTGAGCCGCGGGGCCTGCCGGCATTCACTGGCCGGACCGCCTTCATCGGCGGTGCGCGCCGGACGAGAACCGCAAAGGAGACCGCATGCGCTACAACATCGACCACCTGATCATCGACGGCAACAGCTACCTGAATTCGGCCCTTCTTAAGGGCACCGACCACGACAACGGCTACAAGGTCAAGGCCGAAGATGGCAAGGAGGTGCAGGTCAACGGCGCCGAGTACGGCGTCGAGAACTTCTTCGACAAGGTCACGGCCGACATCGAGCACTTCGAGGTCGCACCGCGCAAGATCATCCTCGTGTGGGACGGCAAGAACGCGAAGACGCGCCGGCGCGCCGTGCTGGCTCGCTACAAGGAAGGCCGCGACAAGATCGAGGAGGTCAACGTCGAGCTGAACAAGGCTCGCGAGATCTGCACCCAGATGATGCTCGACCTGGGCGCCACCGTGATGCAGCAGAAGGGGATGGAGGCCGACGACGTCATCGGCTACCTTGCGAAGACGCTACCAGGCTGCAAGATCGTCGCCACGAACGACGGCGACCTGAGCGTGCTTGTGGACGAGGTGACCGACACCCACGTCTGGCGCCTCGGCGAGCTCAACAAGCAGCCCTACGGCCCCTTCCCGCACCGCTACATCACGCTGTACAAGGCGCTGGTGGGTGATTCGGGCGACAAGATCCCCGGCGCGGCCGGGTTCGGCGATGCGAAGTTCGTCGACCTGGTGCGGATCTTCGGCATGGACGGCCTCGAGCTCATGCAGGACTTGATCCTGACCGGCAAGCTGGCGCGACTGCGCGAGGACGTGGCCGACTTCCCTGCCCTGCAGAAGATCATCGACGGCGCCGACCAGGTCGCGATCTCGTGGCGCTGCGCGGAGCTGCACGTCGAAGACGTGAACACGCTCCACAGTCCCCTGGAAATCCAAGCCGGCATGGTGAAGACCTGGGCGTCGCTGCCCGACGAGCGCCGAGCCACCAGCCTGCGCCGCTTCTACGGCACCAACACGCTGGTGCACGCCGCGAACTACGACGAGGTGAAGGCCAAGCTGGCCGCGCGCTTCGCCGAGTCGCCGTTCGTTGCGCTCGACATCGAGACCTCGTCGACCGAAGAGTCCGACGAGTGGGTGGCGGCAGTGGCCGACGCCATGGACAAGGACGAGAAGCTGGACGCACTGGGCCACGAGCTCACCGGCGGATCGCTGACCTTCGGCGACAACACTCAGCACACCATCTACATGACTGTGGACCACCTGGAGACGCCTGACCACAAGAACCTCACCAAGGACCAGTTCCGCGAGGTGGTCGAGCTGATCCCGTCGGACAAGATGCACACGGTCATCCACAACCGGGCCTTCGAGTTCAACGTCCTGTACCGAACCTTCGGCGAGGCCTGGAAGGACAACGGCTGGGGCGGATTCGTGCCTAACGCGATCGACACCCAACTCGGCAGCTCCTACGTCAACGAGAACCTGCCGCTGGGCCTGAAGGATCGCAGCGCGACCCACCTGGGCTACAAGCAGACCACATACGAGGAAGTGACCACGATGCGCGGCAAGGTGGGCTCCCTTTCGGGTGGCGTCGTGAAGTCCATCTACCCGGTCGAGCTTGTGCCCGCCGTCATGGCCCCGAACCCGAAGTCGACCGAGAAGAAGCCGCTGAAGGACATCATCGTCACGCCGGCGGTGACCGAGGACTGGGAGCTGCGCGAGTACAAGATGAACCAGCTGACCGCCCAGCACGTGCTGAGCTACGGCTGCGACGACACGATGTGTACGGCCGCGCTGCACACCTACTACCGCCTCGTGATGGACATCGAGGGAACCTGGGACGTGTACCTTCAGGTCGAGCAGCGCCCGCAGTACCTGACAAGCCTTGCCAACATCCAGGGCGTCAAGATCTCGATGTCCAAGCTCAAGGAGCTCGAACGCAAGGACGACGAGCGCTACGCCGAAGGCTGGGCGACTCTTCGGAAGTTCCTGCTGGCGCGCGGCTGGGAAGGCACCATCTGCCCCGAATTCGAGGGCAGCCTCGAGCCTTCCGACGTCAAGCTGGCCGCCGGCATCATCCTGGCCGGCGAAGAGTTCACGACCAAGAAGCGCAAGCACAACGCGATGGCGGCGGACCTGCGCGAGCAGTTCCCCGACAACGACGTGGCTAGCGTGCTGGCCAACTTCGTCGAGGCGGACGATGTCCAGGGCGTGAACAAGCTGGTGCGCGAGCACTTCACCGGCGAGCCGCAGATCAACTTCGGCTCGCCGAAGCAGATGCAAAACCTGTTCTACAACGTCATGGGCATGACGCCGCGCTCCTTCAATTCTCTGACCGAAAAGCAGCGGGAGATCCCGGAGATGGCGGCAGCATTCCGCAAGCTGCGATCGATCCAGGACGGGAAACTCACGATGGCCGAGCTCGATCCCGCCGAGCGTGCCGTCCTCGTGTCGAAGGCTTCAACGGACGACGACCTGATCGAGTTCGCGCTCGCCAAGGACCCGCTGACGGACGAGGTGCGTGCTGCGTTGAAGGCCTACCAGTCGGTGCGCTCGGTGATGACCCGCCGCAGCCTCTTCTACAAGACCTACAAGGCGCTCCCGCACTGGCGCACCGGCCGCATTCACAGCGCCATGAACCAGTGCCAAGCGGTGACGCGTCGCTACTCGAGCAGCGGGCCCAACTTGCAGCAGCTGCCGAAGCTGGACGAGGATGGCTCGCAGTTCCGCGGGATCATCCAACCGCACAAGCCGACGGCCGTCATCGTGTCGTGCGACTTCTCGGGCCAGGAGCTTCGGCTGATGGCGCACTACTCGCGCGACGCCAACCTGACGGCCTGCTACGTCGGCGACGACCTGAAGGACGTGCACAGCTTGACGGCGGCTGCCGCTGCGATCTACCTGTGGGGCAAGCCTCTCACGTACGCCGAGTTCTTCCCGATGCTCGAGTCCTCGGACCCTCAGCAGAAGTCCGCGGCGAAGTTGCTGCGAGGCGACGCGAAGACGGTGAACTTCGGCACGCAATACGACATGCAGGCCGCGGCGCTCTCGATCAAGATGAAGGTCGAAGAGCCCGTGGCTCAGCAGTTCATCGACGCGAAGGACCAGGCGTTCCCCGGCATCGAAATCTGGAAGGACTCGGTGCGCCAGGAGGTGGAGGATCTCGGCTTCGCAACGACGCTGCTGGGCGCCCGGCGGCATCTGCAGGAGGTGCTGCGCAGCGACAACCGCTGGGAGCGCGCGAAGGCTGGCCGCCAGGGCCCGAACTTCAAGATCCAGGGCTCCGGCGCCGAGCAGTCCAAGCTGTCCATGGGTTCGATGTGGGATCTCGGCCTGTTCACCGGCAAGTACGACGCACAGTTCATCGCGCCGATCCACGACGAATGCGTGGCCAGCGTGGACGCTGCCGACCCCGAGCATGCCCTGGCATTCATCAAGGAGTTCCACGGGTGCATGGCGCAGCCATACGGCGGCATGACCATCCCGGTCGTATCGTCGATCTCGATCGGGCCGGACTTCAAGCACCAGATCGAGTGCGGCGACTTCTTCGACGAGGCCGCGATCCGCGCAGCCTTGGCGAAGATCTTCAGCAAAGAGGAGGTGGCAGCTTGACCGAAGTTCGCATGCCGCTCTGCGAGGACATCTGCCTCTGGGCAGACGGGACCTGGTGCTACTGGGAGGAGCTCGAACGCATGTCGCACATGAACGACGACTACGAGATCATCGCCTGGGACTCCGCTCGAGCCGAAGAGATCGTCAATGGCTGACCGCAACGTGCTGACCGCACCGGTCAGCGTCTGCTTCGACCCAGAGTCTTACCCCGCCCCGCGCGGCGTGACTCTCTGGGTCGTCGGGCCGGGTGGATCCGGCTACAAGGGGCATTGGTACGAGGGCGCCATCGCCTGGGCGTACCTGCCACAACTTCCTGAGAGCGTGAAGGCACGCCAGGACCAGCGCACAAAACAACAACAAGAAAACGAGCGCAACCGTGACCAACACCATCATTCCGAGCTTCCGGAAGAGCAAGTTCGCTGACCGGGGCAAAGAGGCCGAAAACGCGGCCAACAAATACCTCTCGCTGTGGGCAGGGGGGCATGCCAATCGCGAGTTCAACCGCCTTGTCGACTCCAAGGCCGCGGGCCGGATCATCAAGGCCTCGAAGGCGGACTTCGAGTTCTTCTACAGCCCCACGAACGGGAGCTTCTCCTTCTTCGGCCTGCTCGAGGTGAAGGAGACCGAGCACGAGTACCGCCTCGCGCGATCCAAGGTCTCGCAGATGCCGAGCTTGATCAAGCGCATGAAGTGCGGCGGCACCTGCCACGTCCTCGTGCATCACAGCACCCTCAAGAAGTGGCGCTGCGTCAACGCCGCCTGGTTGCGGGACAACGGCGACAAGGGCAGCTGGAACATCGGGCAGTTCCCTGCGTTCGACACGCCGGGCGAGGCCCTGCGTCAGACCAACCTGCTGCTGTGGTCGCTGTGATGACGGAACGATTCTGCCCCTATGGCGGAGGGATGACCGGGCACTACCGGCCCAACGTTGGGTTCATCCCAGTGGGCCGAAAGTGGATGTGCCCTGACTGCCAGAAGGTACGCGCCAGCGCGCGCCTGCTCACCCCCGAGCAGAGGGATGAGCACAGCCGAGAGGCGCGTCGCCGGCGAACCGCCGCCATCGCCATCTCACAGCGGGCCACGCCGTGAAGGAGCGCTACTGCCCCTATCACCAGGGCTTCGTCGCCGACGAGGGCTTTCGCATCGTCGTCGACGTCCGCTCGAACACCAAGCGCGGCATGTGCCCGGCCTGTCAGGAGAAGCGGCGTCAGCCGCGCGCCGCCCTGCAGGCCCTCGCCGATCGCGACCGAACCGAGCGCACCGCCAAGTCTCAACGCATCGCCGCGAAAGCGCGCGAAAGGAATTCCAATGCGAACCCTGATCATCAATGACCTGCACCTGGGCGTGAACCGCTCGGGCGGCACCACCCTCGCCTCTCTCACGGCGCTTCGCGAGTACGGGCACACGAAGCACCGCGATCTCCTCGCCCTGGCCAACGACGGTGACACCGTCGTCGTGAACGGCGACCTCTCGGACGTCTACGACATCCCGCTCGGCCAGGCGATCGAGATCTATGCCGTTGTCGGGGAGTTCCTGCGCGCGCAGAAGAGCTCGCGCGTCGTCTGGGCCGTGGGCAACCACGACTTGAGCAAGGACTCGAGCAAGCTGGGTACGGTGGCCTTCCTGGGCGCCCTGCTCGAGGCCCAGTTCCCCGGGCGCTTCCAGCTCCTGGACAAGCCCGGCTTGCTGGGCAGCGACACCTACATCATCCCGCACGTGGCGAACCAGGAGATGTTCGACATGGAGCTGTCGCGCATCCCGACGGGCGTCACCTTCGTGCTGCTCCACTGCAACTACGACAACGAGTTCGCCGGCGCGATGGACCACTCGCTGAATCTGTCGCGCAAGCAGGCGAAGGCACTCAAGGACCGCGGCATCACCATGGTGTTCGGTCACGAGCACCAGCAGCGCGACCTCATGGGCGGGGCCGTGGCCATCGTGGGCAACCAGTTCCCGAGCTCGGTGAGCGACTGTCTGAACAACGAAACAAAGCGCTGCGCGGTGATCGAGGACGGCCGGCTCTCTTTCATCCAGACCTGGTCGCGCGACGACAAGGTCGGCTATTTCAAGGAGGTCGACTGGCGCGATGTCGCCAGCTTCATCCACGAGCCGAGCGGCTTCATCCGCGTGGTCGGCAACGCCAAGGGCGAAGAGGCAGCCGAGATGATCAAGGCGATCTCGACGCTGCGCTCCAAGAGCGAGGCTTTCGTCATCACCAACGCGGTGCAGGTCGAGCAGGCAGAGGGCCTGGGTGAGATCGCCGCCAGCGTCGAGGACGTGCGCAGCGTGAACGTGATCGACCTGCTGCTTGAGCTTGTCACGCCTGAGCAGGCGCGCGCCATCAAGCAGCTCACCGGCCGCGAGGTCGAGCCCGAACCCGCCCAAGAAGAAGAACACGAGGAAGCAACTGCATGACTGCAAAAATCATCGCTCATTCCATCTCGCCCGCCGGCAAGGAGATCGTCACCTTCAAACTCGCCTACTGGCGCGCCATCCACGGCGAACTGAAGACGCACCGCGCGTTCTCGACCAGTTCGATGTCCTCGCGTGCCGTGCCGGTTGCAAAGATGATCGCTCAGGTTCGTGACGACCCGTTCATCCCGAAGCACATTGGACGTAACACAGGGGGCATGCAGGCTCACACGCCGCTGTCCCCGAAGGAGCGAGAGAATGCCGTCAGCATCTGGCGAGTGGCCGCGCTCGAGGCAGCTGACGCCGCACAGTTGCTCGACGAAATCGGCGTGGCCAAGCAGATCGCGAACCGCGTGCTTGAGCCTTTCCAGGTCATGCACACCGTGGTCACGGCAACGGAGCTGGACAACTTCTGGGCGCTGCGTCGGCACCCGGACGCCGAGCCGCACTTCCGCGACCTTGCCGATGAGATGTTCGACGCGCTGGCGAAATCCGGCGCGGTGGAGCGCAGCGGCACCGCATGGGACGAGTCATCTTGGCACCTGCCTTACGTGTCGGACGCCGAGCGCTCCGCCCACAGCTCTGCCACGCTGGTGAAGCTGAGCGCGGCGCGATGCGCTCGTGTCAGCTACCTCAACCACGACAGCAGCTCACCGAGCGTGGAAAAGGATCTCGCGCTTTTCGACCGGCTGGCCGGCAGCGCGCCGATACACGCGTCGCCGCTGGAGCACCAAGCCCTGCCCCAGTTCCGAGCCGACTCCCCCAGCCGCAACTTCCGCGGCTGGCTCCAGTTCCGCGACGTCTTCGAAGAGGACATCGCCGTCATGAAGGGCCTCGCTCATGCTTAACAAGATCATCCTCACCAACTTCCAGCGCCACCGTCACCTCGAGGTGGTGTTCAACGCCGGCATCAGCGCGCTGCGCGGCTCGAACGAGGCCGGCAAGTCGACACTCATCCGTGCGATCTGCTACGCGCTTTTCGGCGCGAAAGCGCTCCCGATGTCGCTTTCCGAAGCAGTGACCTGGGGCGAGCCCGAGGCGTCGCTGAAGGTGCTCCTCGAGTTCGTCGTCGACTCGGTCGTCTACACGATCAAGCGCGGCAAGTCCGGCGCCGAGATCACCTACGACGGCGGCATCGTCACCGGCCAGAACGAGTGCACGGCCTTCGTGGCCAAGCTGCTGAAAGCGGACGCCGTCAGCGCCTCGCGCCTGATGCTGGCCAACCAGAACGAGATCCGCGGCGCGCTCGAGAAGGGCGCGGCAGAGACCACGAAGCTGATCGAGCAGCTCGCTGAGTTCGACCAGCTCGACAACCTCATCGAGACGATGGAAGGCACGCTCACGCTGGGCAGCCCGAAGGTGGCGGAAGCCGCCATCGCCAACGCCGAGATCCAGCTCGACCAGGCGCGCGCCGAGGCGACCCCCGTCGACGTCGAGGCCTACGACCGGGAGATCGCCGCGCGGCAGGCGGAGCTTGCCGCAGCCGAGGACGCGCTCACCCTGCTTGATGCGCAGATCGCCGAGCTGCACACCGAAGCGAACAAGCTCACCGACCAGGCCAAGGAGCGCGCAGCTGCCGACGGCGCTGTCGGGACGGCCGCCGCACGCCTTCAACGCGCACGGCTGAAGCTCGAGGAAGCCCGCGGAGTCGCCGAGCCGGCCGCCGTCGACCTGGCCGCGCTGCGCGCCCGGGTGCTTCAGCTGAGCCAGCTCGAGGTCGTGCGCGGTTCGCGCGCGGCCGCTGAGCCGTTCCTGGCGGAACCACAGCTCGCGAAGGACGACCGCTACGAGGGCGTCTACGAGGCATTGGTGGCTGACATCACCGCAACCCGCAGGGACGTGCAGGCCAAGGCCTCCACGATTTCAGGCCTGGAGCGAACCGCAGCCCTGGCTGAGTCGAAGATCTCCACCGGAAGCTGCGCGACTTGCGGCCAGGACATCAGCCACCTGCCCGAAGTGGCAGCGCGCAACGCCGAGCTGAAGGCGGAAGCAGATGCCGCCCGCCTCAAGCTCGAGACCGCCATGAAGGAGCACACCGAACTGCTCGAGTACCTGCGTGCGCTCGAGGCGGTCCAGAAGGAGTCGGCCCCGCGTCTGCAGGCGATCGACCGTCTGGGCAAGTACCTGAAGGTGTCGGACGCACTCCTCCCCCCGACGCTCGAGTGGATCGGTGGCGAGATCCCCGACAACGCCGCGGCCGAGATCGCAGCCATCGAGCAGCAGATCGTCGCGCACGAGAAGGCCGTGCGGGCGTTCGACATCGCTTCCGGCCAGGCCGATGCGGCCGCCAAGGAATTCGACGCCTACCGGGCCGAGCTCGACGCCGCCAAGGCTAAGTGCGCGTCCCTGCCGATCGTCGATCCGGCGCCGGCGCAGAAGGCCTGCGTGGCTGCCCAGGCGCGCCGCGCAGAGGTCAGTGGCGAGGTTCGCGCGTGCCAGCGCAACCTGGATAACGAGGTGCGCGGCAAGCAAGCCGCGCTCGAGGCCTACCAGCGCGCGGTGAACGCAGCAGACATGGCCGAGCGCACGCTGGCGGCCCGCCGCAAGGAGTTGACCGAGCTGGCCTTCAACAACGGCCTGCTGAAGGCGGTGCGCGCGGCGCGCCCGGTCATCGCCGACAAGCTGTGGAACCTGGTGCTGGCCGCGGTCGGCAAGTACTTCTCGGAAATGCGCGGCGTGAAGTCGCGCGTCACCAAGGACTCGGACGGTTTCAAGGTGGACGGACACACGGCCACGACGTTGTCGGGGTCGACGCTGGACATCCTGGGCCTGGCGATCCGCGTGGCGCTGACGCGCACGTTCCTGCCCACGGCGCCGTTCCTCGTGCTTGACGAGCCGGCGGCAGCCATGGACGGCGAACGCACCGAGCTGATGCTCGGCTTCCTGGTGACCTGCGGCTTCCCGCAGACGCTGCTGGTGACCCACGAGGACATCAGCGAGTCGGTCGCCGACAACGTCATCACGATCTGAGCAATCTGTTTGAAACCACAGGCTGATCGGAAACTCAGTGCATGTGGTGTTTTTGTTCTTTCAATAACCTGTGGATAAGGTTGTTATTGCAATCTTTTTCAATTTAGACTTATTGATACATGCCAGTTCTCACGTGAAACAGCGTCATATAAATCAACGACTTAGCGCACTCTCGTCAGGGTACCGGAAGTATCTGTCAAGGGCCAACACCACCATGCAGCGGATTCTTGTTCACCTGTGGGTAAGGCATCGGTCGTTAGTACTTGCCGCAGCCTAGAATTCGATCGCCCAAAGAAAAAGCCGGGGATTCCGGCCCCGGCTTTTCAACCCCTACATTGCTGTCGGGGGTACGTGTACTCAACAAGATGTTGATGACCTCGTCATCTTGCCATGATTGCTCGAAGGTGGACAGCAAAGACGCTCTAACCTATGAGGTAATACCATGAGCAAAACGCAAATCGGGCGCGACGCCCGCACTGGTGAGTTCATCCCCGTTCGTGAGGCGATTCGTCGTCCCACTACGACCGTCGTGGAGACGATTGTTCGTCCCGCGCGGCCGACGGTTGTGACCAAACCGATGCCCGCGCCGATCCGCAAGAAATAGGCGGAATTGGAGCTTTGTGCTCAAAAGGCCGGTGGGGCAACTCACCGGCCTTTTTTGCGGGTGCGGCATATTGGTACCCTCCCCGCGGCGCAGGTATAGATCCGCCGCAAACGCTGTGTCGCGTATTGGCCGCAGTTCAATCTTGCTGCAGCAACTTCGCTTCGTTTGGAAGGCGTGATCAGGCCGCACATTGGCAAGGGCGCGCTCTGTTTTCAGAACATCGCACGACGCCCCGTCCTAGCCGGCTAACCCGCTGCCTTCGATCTATGGACAGGCTCGCTTCGAGCCTTTCAACACCCCCGACAAGAACAAAAATAAACGGGTTCTCACAATGGACAACACAGTTCTATTGACACCAGCGAGATTCGTGACGGTGCGGCTGGCGGCGACCTTGACGGGTCTCACACCAAAAGCGATCGATCGCAAGCGCGAACGCGGCATCTGGCTAGAAGGCAAGCACTGGCGCAAAGTGGACGGCAACGTCCTCATCGACATGAAGGAATACGAACGATGGGTCGAGAAGGCGAATTGATCGAGGAAGGAGTCGGGCATGGGGCGTGAGGGCAGTGGTGTAGAGCTACGCGAGAAAAACATCCGGGTAAATTTCACGTTGAACGGCGCGCGCCAGCGCGTGACCGTCAACCTGCCGCCGACCGCGGCGAACGCCCGCGCGGCCGAGAAGCTAGTGATCCGGGTGCGGCAGGCGATCGCCAAGGGCACCTTCGTCTGGGCGGACTGGTTCCCTGACGCGCCCCAGGCGAAGGCGGCCGCCGAGCCGGAGCGCAACTTCGGCCAGTGGTGCGACCTCTGGTACGAGACCAAGGGTCAGCTGGCCACCAAGACCTTAGTCCAGTACCGCAACGCGCTGGGGGTCTGGAAGGGGCTGTTCGGCGCCGAGACGCCGATGAGGAAGCTGGACCATGCCGCGGTCGCGGCCAAGATCGGAAAGGAGCCGTGGGCGTCCGCGAAGCTCCTGAACAACTACCTCATCGTGCTGCGCGGCGTGTTCAAGTTGGCCGGCCGCACGCTGAAGACCGACAACCCCATGGACGGGATCGAGAACAGCAAGCACCAGGCTCCCAAGCCGGACCCGCTCAGCCCAGCCGAGATGGAGCAGATCCTGGCGCACCTGAAGCGCCGCTACGACGTGCGCGCCTGGGCCTACTTCGAGTTCGCCTTCATGACCGGCATGCGGCCCGAGGAAATCATCGCGCTGCGGTGGGGCGACGTGGACTGGAACAGCGGCAGCATCCGCGTGGAGCGAGCCAAGACCACCGGCGAAGAGAAGCCGCTGAAGACCTACAACGCGCGCGATGTGGACCTCGTGGATCGCGCGCTCGCGGCGCTCGAGGCGATGAAGCCGTGGACGTCAGTCGGCGGCGAGACCGAGCAGGACAAGGCGCAGGGGCGCTACATCTTCGAGAACCCAATCACCGGCCGCCCCTGGCACGACGAGCGGAGCCAACGGGATACGTTCTGGCGCCCCACCCTGCGCGCCTGCGGCATCCGCTGGCGCAGGCCGTACCAGACGCGCCACACCTACGCGACGAACGCGCTGCGCGGCGAGGTCAACCCGACGTACGTGTCCCGGCAGATGGGGCACGCGAACGCCAAGATGCTGTTCACGGTCTATGCGAAGTGGATCGATGGTGCCGACTTGGGCAGAGAAAAAGCAAAGCTGGAAGCAATGCTCGGGACAATTAAATGTCCCTCAAATGTCCCCGAGAGCCTGAAGACTGGTCTTCTTCAGAGGGAAAATCTGGTAGGCGCGATTGGACTCGAACCAACGACCCCCACCATGTCAAGGTGGTGCTCTAACCAGCTGAGCTACGCGCCTAAGGATGTGTCCGAGAAGCCGCTATTGTAGCAGGAGAAAACACTGTTTTTCAGCGGCGACGTGCAGATCGCACGCCCGCGACCGCGGTCACCGCGCCGAGCACCTGCGCCAGCCGGGCCGCGTCGGTGATCTCGACGGTGAACGTCATCCATGCGGTGCCCTTGACCGACTGCGTCTGCACGCCGATGACGTTCATCTTCTCGCGTGCGAACACATCGGAGATGTCGCGCAGCAGGCCCTGCCGATCCAGCGCTTCCACCGCCACGTCGACGGCGTACATCGGGGACTCGCCGCCCTTCGCGGCACCCCATTCGACATCGATCACGCGCCCGCTGTCGCGCGCAGCCATCGTGCGGAAGTTGCTGCAGTCGCTGCGGTGCACGCTCACGCCATGGCCGCGCGTCACGAAGCCGCCGATGGCGTCGGGCGGCGCCGGCTTGCAGCACTTGGCGAGCTGCGTCATCAGTGAAGAGACACCCACGACCAGCACGCCGCCTTTGCCCGACTTTTCGCTGGCGCGCGGCTTCTTGAAGTGAACGCCGTCGTCCGGATTGGGCGCGGGCTCCGGCGGACGCAGCAGCACCTCGATGTTGCGCAGCGAGAACTCGTCCTTGCCCACCACCTCGAACAGCTGGTCCGCCGACTTGAAGCCGAGCTGGGACGCCAGGTCCTCGAGCCGCGTCGAAGTCTTGCCTTCGCGCTGCAGCAGCTTCTCGACGGCCTCGCGTCCGCGCGCGACGGTCTCGTGCGTGATCTGCGCATTGAACCAGGCGCGCACCTTGGCACGCGCGCGGTGGCTGGCGAGATAGCCGAGTTCGCCATTGAGCCAGTCGCGCGACGGGCCGCCTTCCTTGGCCGCGATGATCTCGACCGTCTGGCCGTTGGACAGCGGCGTGTTGAGCGGCACCATCGCGCCGTCCACGCGCGCGCCACGGCAGCGGTGGCCGAGGGAGGTGTGCACGGTATAGGCGAAGTCGACTGGCGTGGCGCCCTGCGGCAGCTCGACGATCGCTGCATCGGGCGTGAGCACGTAGATGCGGTCGTCGAAGAGCCCCTGCCCCTGCAGCCCGCCCGAGAGATCGCGCTCCCAGGCCAGCAGTTGCCGCAGCACGGCGATCTTCGCGTCGTACTCGCCGCTGGCCCACACACCGGCGTAGCCCTTGTGCCCGGCTTCCTTGTAGGCCCAATGCGCGGCCACGCCGTGCTCGGCATGGTCGTGCATCTCCTCGGTGCGGATCTGGATCTCGATCGGCTTGCCGGGCTTGCCGTCGACCAGCTCGCGCACCACGGTGTGCAGCGACTGGTAGCCGTTGGGCTTGGGCCGCGCGATGTAGTCGTCGAACTCCTCGTCGATCGGCTGGAAGTGCGAATGCACCCAGGCCAGCGCGGCGTAGCAGTCCTTCACGTCGGGCACCACCACCCGCAGCGCGAGGATGTCGAACACCTGCGCGAAGTCGAGCGACTTGCCGCGCATCTTCTTGACGATGCTGTAGATGTTCTTCGGCCGGCCCTGCACGGTGGCGCGCACGCCTTCGGCCTGCAGCTCCCGCTCGAGCTGCGAGCGCAGCTGCTCGACGTGGCCTTCGCGCTCGACGCGCTTCTCGTCGAGCAGGCGCGCGATCAACTTGTACGTTTCGGGCTCGAGAAAGCGAAACGAGAGGTCTTCGATCTCCCACTTGACCTGCCAGATGCCGAGGCGGTTGGCGAGCGGCGCGAACACCTGCAGCGACTCGCGCGCCACCGTCTCGGGCGCGGGCCGCTTGCTCGCTGCGGCATGCCGCAGCGTCTGCAGCCGCGACGCCAGGCGCAGCATCACCACGCGCAGGTCGCGCGAGAACGCCAGCAGCATCTTGCGCACGTTCTCGGTCTGTGCGGCCCCGGCGCCTTCGGCCAGGTGGTGGCCCTGCGAGGCCGAGCGCGCCTGCTCCTGCACCCGCACCAGCTTGGTGGTCTCGACGGCGAGCGCCGCGAAATTCTCGCCGAATACCTTGGCGATCACTTCCTGCGGGCGGTTGAGGTGCTGGCAGGCATACACCAGGTAGCTCGCCGCCTGCATCGCCTCGGAGCCGCCCATCTTCGCGACGATGGCCGCCACCGCGTCGGCATGGGCGAGCGTGTTCTCGCCGGTGTCGAGGGTTTCGTCGGCGATCAGCGGCTCGGCGAATGCGCGCGCACGTGCCAGCATGTTCGCCATCACTGGCGTGCGGTCGGCCGTGGCGGCGGACAACGGATAGTCGACCACAGCCAGCTCGGGCGTGGTGGCCGTTTGAAGGCTCGAGGACTCTCGCTTCACCCGAACCTCACTCGAACAGAAAGGAAACCACGGCGGCCGCCTGCGCGGGATCGACGAAGGTGGGCGCGTGGCCCACGCCTTCGAACTCGACCAGCGCCGCGCGCGGTCCACGCTCTGTCATGGCCTGCGCGGTGGCGCGCGACAGCAGGTCGGAGTCGGCGCCGCGTGTCACGAGCGTGCGTGCCTCGGTGGCGTCGTAGAGGCTCCACATCACCGCGCCGCCGTGGGCCGCCGCCTCCGGCGTGATCGCGCGCAGTGCGATGGCGATGGCCGGGTCGTAGTGCAGCACCCAGGCGCCGGCCTCGTCATCGCCGCTGCTGCCTTCGAGCTTGGCCTTGCCATCGGCTGTGCGCCGCGAGGCCGGCACCACCATGTGCCGCGAGAGCGCCAGCCACTGGTCGGGCGTATGCGGGCCGAAACCGGTGGAGATCGCCCACATCGCGTCGGCCGCGGCCTCGAGGCTGGCATAGCGGCCGCCCTGCCCCACGTAAGCCGCGATGCGAGTCAACGCGGCGGCTTCGATCGTCGGCCCGACGTCGTTCACCACCAGGCGGCGAATCGGCCGCGCGAGCGGCAACTCCCCATGCCCGGCGAGCACGAAGCCGATCAGCCCACCCATGCTGGTGCCGACGTAATCGAGCGTCTCCACCGGGTGCTCGCGGTGCAGCTGCGCGACCAGCGCAAGCATGTCGGCCGCATACACCGGCACCTGGTAGAGCGCGGGGTCGCGCAGCCAGTCACTGTGGCCGCGGCCGGCGACATCGGGGCAGACCACGCGCACATCGCCGCCGGCACGCGCCACGATGGCACGTGCCAATTCGTCGAAGTCGCGCCCTTGCCGCGTCAGGCCGTGCACGCAGACCACCACGCGCGGACTGCGCGCGTCGCCCCACTGCCAATTGGCCATGCGATGGCCGCCCTGTGCGTCATCGCACGCCACGTCACGAAGCATCGGGTCGGTCATGAAAACGAAATCGTTCTGGTGCGGATAATGGTCTCGTCGCATCCTAATTCATCCGGAGATCCATCTTTATGCTCAAAGGCAAAACCGCGCTTGTCACGGGGTCCACCAGCGGGATCGGGCTCGCCATCGCGAAGGCGCTGGCCCAGCAAGGCGCCCAGATCGTCCTCAACGGCTTCGGCGATTTCCTCGCGCCCAAGGCCCAGATCGAAGCGCTCGGGGTGCGCGCCGAATACCACGGCGCCGATATGAGCAAGCCCGGCGAGATCGAGGACATGATGAAGTTCGCGGCATCGGCGTTCGGGCAGGTCGACATCCTCGTCAACAACGCCGGCATCCAGCATGTTGCGAAGGTGGAAGACTTTCCGCCCGAGCGATGGGACGCGATCATCGCGATCAATCTCACGAGCGCCTTCCACACGACGCGGCTCGCGGTGCCCGCCATGCGAGAAGCCAACTGGGGACGCATCATCAATGTCGCATCGGCCCACGGGCTCGTGGCCTCGGCGCAGAAGTCGGCCTACGTCGCAGCCAAGCACGGCATCGTCGGGCTCACCAAGTCAGTGGCGCTCGAGACCGCCACCACCGGCATCACCTGCAACGCCATCTGTCCCGGCTGGGTGCTGACGGCGCTGGTGCAAAAGCAGATCGACGACCGCGCGGCGCGCGAAGGCATGACGGTGGAACAGGCCAAGAACGACCTGCTCGGCGAGAAGCAGCCTTCGCTACAGTTCACCACGGTCGAGCAGCTCGGCGGTCTTGCGACGTTCCTGTGCTCGCCCGCGGCCGACCAGGTGCGCGGCGTGGCCTGGCAGATGGATGGCGGCTGGACTGCGCAGTAGTCAGCAAACGGCGGCCGACGCGGTCGCAGCCTACTTGAGCTGCACCGAGCCCGAGACGTTCACGACCACGCTGGTCTTGCCGGCCTCGACCGGCACCGGCGCGTCGGAGGCATAGGACTTTGCAGCGGCGGCGGCCATCATGCGCGGGCGGATCGGACCGGCATCGTTCGCATTCACCGAGACCTCGCGCAGCGTGTAGCCGCTGAAGCCGAAGCCCTTGGCAAGCTCGGTCGCCTTCTGCTTGAAGTTCTCGATCGCAATCGTCTGGGCTTCGGTCTCGCTCTTGGCGCGCTGCTCGCGGCTCAGCGCGAAGCCCACGTTGCCGACATTGAGCGTGGTGATGCGGCCAGCCGCCTGCGTGATGCGCGGGAAATCGCGGCCCTCGAGCACCAGTTCGGCCGTGCCCTGCCAGCCGTTGATCTTGCCTTCGCGCGTGTAGCGCGGCGACAGGCTGAAGTTGCCGGTGCGCACGTCGAGCTGTCCGGGCTGAGCGTTCTTCTTCGCTTCCGCCAGCGCGGCATCGACGGCCGCCTTGAGCTGCGACTGGACCGTGGCCGCATCCGCGGCGTCGCGCGTGGTCGTGAGGGTCATGCTCAGCAGGTCCTGCTGCACTTCGACCGTGCCGGTGGCCGTGAGCTGCAACACGTTCTGCGGCGGCGCGGCCAAGGTCTGCGCCGCGGCCGTTCCGGCGCCGGCTGCGGCGGCCAGTGCAACGATGGCCACGATGGATTTGAGTTTGTTCATGGCGAGATACTCCCTGCGATGGATTGTTGGATAAGGCGGCCGCGCCGCTCAGCGGCGCTGGCTGCGGGGCAAGGTCAAGGCGCGTGCAGCGGACATCGGCGACTCCGGCGCGATCCGCTCTGCCGACTGCGATTCTGCCGAATGCATGGGTGCAGGCGTTCCGGGCGGAAGCCACTGGGCCCGCACCTGCTGGCGCAATTCATGGAGCTCGGCTGCGGTGAGCCGCCGGCCTGCGGCGGCCTCCTCGCGCCGGATCTCGTCGCGCTGCGCGGCGCGATGTGCGGCCACCGCCTCGCGCACCTCGCTGCGGCGCGAATCGCCCACCCTGAGAAACTCACCCCCGCCGGCAACCGCCCAGGCGGGACAGCAGGTACATGCAACGACGATCGGCAACGCGGGAATGTAGGTTCTCATTGAGCAAAAATCAGCAGACAGACCGACTTTGCCACTGCTGAGCGAACGTCGGATGACTAGACAGCGAGCGTCCGCAAGTTTTGTAACTTAGTGTCAAACCATAAGTAAAACCGGCTCAACCGGTCCACAACGCCTTCAGAATCGGCGCTGTTACAAATTCATCGTTGTAGAAATGACTCAAGTTCCCGCTCGCACCGACAAGATCGTGATCGTCGACGACGACGCCCGCATCCGTGATCTGCTCCGCCGCTACCTGACCCAGGAAGGCTTCGAAGTGATCGTGGCCGAGGACGGCAAGGCGCTCAACCGCATCCTGTTGCGCGACACGGTCGACCTGATCGTGCTCGACCTGATGATGCCCGGCGAGGACGGCCTCTCCGTCTGCCGCCGCCTGCGCGCCGCCAACGATCGCACGCCGATCATCATGCTCACCGCCAAGGGCGAGGACGTCGATCGCATCGTCGGCCTCGAGGTCGGTGCCGACGACTACCTGGGCAAGCCGTTCAACCCGCGCGAACTGCTGGCGCGCGTGCATGCGGTGCTGCGCCGCCGTCCGCCGCTCGAGGCGCCCGGCGCGCCCTCGACCGAGAACGAGACCGTGACCTTCGGGCCCTTCGCCTTCGACCTCGGCTCGCGCACGCTCAAGAAGGACGGCGAAGAACTCTCGCTGACCACCGGCGAGTTCGCGATGCTGAAGGCGCTGGTGCGCCATCCGCGCCAGCCGCTGTCGCGCGAGAAGCTGGCCCAGCTCGCGCGCGGCCGCGAGTTCGAGCCCTTCGACCGCAGCCTCGACGTGCAGATCTCGCGCCTGCGCAAGCTGGTCGAGGCCGACGCCGCGGCGCCGCGCTACATCCAGACCGTGTGGGGCGTGGGCTACGTGTTCGTGCCGGACGGCACCGCCTGACCGACCCGAGGTGGTGGCCATCGGCCTGCAATCGGAAAGACGCGACCCAGCCCAGGAGGACGGCGCGCAGGTCACGATGCCGAGCCCGCTCGAGGGCAACGGGCAGCGTGGCCGCCGCCGCGGGCTGAAGCTCGGCTTCAGCCTTTTCTGGCGCACCTTCTTCCTGCTCGCGCTGCTGCTGATCGGCTGCACCGTCGCCTGGCTGCAGACTTTCCGCTCGCTCGAATACGAACCGCGCGCCATCCAGACCGCGCACCAGATCGCGTCACTCGTGAACCTCACGCGCGCCGCGCTGGTGTATTCGGACGCGATCACGCGCGTGTCGCTCATCAAGACGCTGGCCGACCAGGAAGGCGTGCGCATCCTGCCGCGCGAGCCCATCGACCGCTTCGAGCCCTACACCAGCGGCGCGCTCGACCAGCGCGTGACCGAAGAGCTGATGGCGCGCCTGGGCGACGGCACCACGGTGGCGAGCCGCGTCAACGACGAAGCCGGCCTGTGGATCGGCTTCACGATCGAGAGCGATGCCTACTGGCTGCTGCTCGACCCGACGCGCTTCAGCCGAGTGGGCGGACGCACCTGGCTGGTGTGGCTCAGCACGGCCATGGCGCTGTCGCTGGCCGGCGCGGCGCTGATCACCCGCCTGATCAACCTGCCGCTCAAGCAGCTGTCGCGCGCCACCATGCAGGTGCGCGAGGGCGAATACGAAGCCCATCGCCTCGACGAGAGCGCGCGCACCAACGAGATCCGCGCGGTCAACATCGGCTTCAACCGCATGGCCGACCAGCTCGCCAAGATCGAGCAGGACCGCGCCATCATGCTGGCTGGCATCTCGCACGACCTGCGCACGCCGCTCGCGCGGCTTCGCCTCGAGACCGAGATGAGCGTGCAGGACGAAGACGCGCGCGACCACATGGCCGCCGACATCGCGCAGCTCGACGCGATCATCGACAAGTTCCTCGACTACGCGCGCCCCGACCACGTGGTGCCGCGCCCGGTGCTGCTGCGCGACGTGGTCGACGCCTGCACCTACGCCGTGCAGGACTACGAGGAGATGAACATCCGCGTCGAGGTGGCGCCCGACCTGCGCGTGCTCGGCGACGAGGTCGAGCTCACGCGCGTGATCTCCAACCTGGTGGAGAACGCGCGGCGCTACGGCAAGACGCCTTCGACCGGCGTGGCCGACGTGGTCATCCAGGCGCAGGCCAACAACGACGCGGTGCTGATCAAAGTGCGCGACCATGGCGCCGGTGTCGACCCCGTGCTGCTGTCGCAGCTGACCAAGCCCTTCTTCCGCGGCGACGTGGCGCGCACTTCGGCCGCGGGCGCGGGACTCGGCCTCTCGATCGTCGCGAAGAACATCGAGCGCATGGGCGGCACCTTCGCGCTCACGAGCACGCCGGGCCGCGGCCTGGCGGCGCACATCCGCATGCCGCGCGCGATGCCCGGCGCCTAGCGCGCGCGGTGCAGCAGCACCACGGCGCGCGCTTCCATCGCGCGGCCTTCGCCGACCGGCCCCAGCTTCTCGGCCGTCTTGGCCTTCACATTGACCTGCCCTGGCCCGAGCCCCAGCACCTGGGCGATGCGCTGGCACATGGCGCCGATGTGCGGCGCCAGCTTCGGGGCCTGCGCGATCACGGTGCTGTCGACGTTGCCGATCTCCCAGCCCTCGGCGCGCACCCGGCGCGCTGCCTCGGCAAGCAACACGGCCGAATCGGCACCGCGGAACTGCGCGTCGGTGTCGGGAAAATGCCGACCGATGTCGCCCAGGCCGGCCGCGCCGAGCAGTGCGTCGGTGATCGCATGCAGCAGCACGTCGGCGTCCGAGTGACCGAGCAGTCCGGTCGTGTGCGGCACCTCGATGCCGCCCAGGATCAGCTTGCGCCCGACCACGAGCTGGTGCACGTCCCAGCCTTCGCCCACGCGGATGTCGAACGGCACGGTCACTGGTGCACCCTTGGCGCTGCGCGCCTTCCCGCCAGGCGGGAGCGAGCTTGCTTGGGGCGGCCCGGCGCGGCGCTCACGCGACACCTTTCTTGCGGCCGAGCAACACCGCTTCGGCGAGCGCGAAATCTTCGGGAAAGGTGACCTTGAAGTTCTGCGCGCTGCCCGGCACCAAGAGCGGCGCGAGCCCGAGCGCCTCGATCGCGCCGGCTTCGTCGGTCACCGCATCGCCGGCACGTTCGAGCGCGTCGAGCAGCATGCCGATGCGGAACATCTGCGGCGTCTGGGCCAGCCACTTGTCGGCGCGCGGCAGGGTCTGCAAAACACGGCTGTCGGGCGACGACGCCTTCAGCGTATCGGCCAGCCGCTGCGCCAGCAGCCCGCCGACCGCATCGTGCTCGCAGGCGGCGATCAGCGCCTCGATCTGGCTTGGCGTGACGAGGCAGCGCGCCGCGTCGTGCACCAGCACCCAGTCGTGCGCGCCGGCGCCCTTCTGCCGCAGCGCCACCAGGCCGTTGCGCACGGTGGCTGCGCGCGTCGCGCCGCCCACCTGCAGCAGGTATTCGCCCTCGGCCGGAAAGCGCGGCAGCGCGGCCTGCAAGTCGCGGTCCTCCGGCGACACGACCACCGCCAGCCCGGCGAAGCGGCCCGCGAGCGCTCGAAAGGCTTCCACGGTGTGCGCCACTATCGACGCCCCCGCGATCCGCTGGTATTGCTTGGGCTCGGCACCGCCTGCGCGATGGCCAGAGCCGGCGCAGGGAATCAGCACGAAGAGTCGGGACGGCGAAGACATGGGGCGGTGCGCCAGCGGGTGCCGGCAAGCGGACAAAGGGCCGCCATTCTAGAATTGGCGGCTTCGCACACCCCTCGCCATCCGGCGCGGGGTGTCGTGCATTCCAGTAAGCCATCCATGGACCTCCCCCACCTCACGGCGGGCAAGCGATTCACGCTGCCGCGTCCCCCGATGTCGGCCGATGCGCTGCTGCTGGCGCAGCTCGGCATGCGCGAGAAGGCCGCCGGTCGCGCCACCGCGATGTTCACGGCCGACGCCAACGACGCGCAGCGGCTCATCGACGAGATCGCCTTCTTTGCGCCCGACCTGCGCTGCGCGCTGTTTCCCGACTGGGAGACGCTGCCGTACGACAGCTTCTCGCCGCACCAGGACCTGATCAGCGAGCGGCTCGCCACGCTCTGGCGCATCAGCCAGAAGGAGGCCGACGTGGTGCTGGTGCCCGCCACCACCGCGCTCTACCGGCTCGCACCGCCCGCCTTCCTGGCCGGCTACACCTTCCATTTCAAGACGCGCCAGAAACTCGAGGAATCGAAGCTCAAGGCCCAGCTCACCCTGGCCGGCTACAGCCATGTGACGCAGGTGGTGAGCCCCGGTGAGTACGCGGTGCGCGGCGGCCTGATCGACCTGTTTCCCATGGGCTCGCCGGTGCCGTTCCGCGTCGACCTGTTCGACGACGAGATCGACTCGATCCGCACCTTCGACCCCGACACGCAGCGCAGCCTCTACCCGGTGCCCGAGGTGCGGCTGCTGCCGGGCCGCGAGTTCCCGATGGACGACGATGCCCGCGCGCGCTTTCGCAGCCGCTGGCGCGAGCTGCTCGAGGGCGACCCGACCAAGAGCCGCATCTACAAGGACATGGGCAACGGCGTGGCCACGGCCGGCATCGAGTACTACCTGCCGCTCTTCTTCGATGAGACGGCCACGGTGTTCGACTACCTCGGCCCCGACGCGACGGTGGTGCTGCACGGTGACCTGGAGCCCGCGTTCCAGCACTTCTGGCAGGACACCAACGAGCGCTTCCGTCTCGTGCGCGGCGACCCCGAACGTCCTGCGCTGCCGCCCGAGGCGCTGTTCCTGAGCGCCGAGCAGTTCTACCAGCGCGCCAAGCCGCATGCGCAACTCGCCATCCGCGGCGACGTGCCCACCGAAACGCCCTATGCCGAATTCGACCGGCTGCCGCCCTTTGCCGTGGTCCGCGGCGCCGAAGATCCGCTGGTCGGCCTGAAGGCCCACATCGCGGCCACCGCCCACCGGGTGCTGGTGATCGCCGAGAGCGACGGCCGGCGCGAGAGCCTGCTCGACTTCCTGCGCGCGAGCGGCGTGAGCCCGCCGGCCTTCGACACGCTGGCCGAGTTCGAGGCCTCGGGCGACGAGAAGATCGGCATCGCCACCGCAGCGCTGGCCGCGGGCTTTGCCTGGCGCGAACAGGGCATCGACTTCGTCACCGAGACCGAGCTCTTCGCCACCGCACCGACCACGCGCCGGCGCAACAAGAAACAGGAGCAGGTCAGCGACGTCGAGGCGCTGATCAAGGACCTGTCCGAGCTCAACGTGGGCGACCCCGTGGTGCATTCGGCGCACGGCATCGGCCGCTACCGGGGGCTGATCCACATGGACCTCGGCCAGGGTGTCGACGCCGAGGGCAAGCCGCTGCTGCAGGAGATGCTGCACCTCGAGTACGCCGACAAGGCCACGCTCTACGTGCCCGTGTCGCAACTGCACCTGGTGAGCCGCTACACCGGCGTCAGCGCCGACGAGGCGCCGCTGCACAAGCTGGGCTCGGGCCAGTGGGACAAGGCCAAGCGCAAGGCGGCCGAGCAGGTGCGCGATTCGGCGGCCGAGCTGCTCAACATCTACGCGCGCCGCGCGGCGCGCGAGGGCCACGCATTCCGCTTTTCACCGGCCGACTACGAGGTGTTCGCGAACGACTTCGGCTTCCAGGAAACCGCCGACCAGAAGGCCGCCATCCATGCCGTGGTGCAGGACATGATCTCGCCCCAGCCGATGGACCGCCTGGTCTGCGGCGACGTCGGCTTCGGCAAGACCGAAGTGGCGCTGCGCGCGGCCTTCATCGCCGTCACCGGCGGCAAGCAGGTGGCGTTTCTCGCGCCCACCACGCTGCTCGCCGAACAGCACTACCAGACGCTGGTCGACCGCTTCGCCAAGTGGCCGGTCAAGGTGGCCGAGATGAGCCGCTTCCGCTCGGCCAAGGAGATCACCACCGCCGCCAAGGGCCTGGCCGAAGGCACGGTCGACATCGTGGTCGGCACGCACAAGCTGCTCTCGCAGTCGGTCAAGTTCAAGAACCTCGGGCTGCTCATCATCGACGAGGAACACCGCTTCGGCGTGCGCCACAAGGAGGCGATGAAGGCGATGCGCGCCGAGGTCGACGTGCTCACGCTCACCGCCACGCCGATTCCGCGCACCTTGGGCATGGCGCTCGAGGGCCTGCGCGACCTCAGCGTGATCGCCACCGCGCCGCAGCGCCGCCTGGCCATCAAGACCTTCGTGCGCAACGAGGGCACGGGCGTGATCCGCGAGGCGGTGCTGCGCGAATTGAAGCGCGGCGGCCAGGTCTACTTCCTGCACAACGAGGTCGAGACCATCGAGAACCGGCGCCAGAAGCTCGAGGAGATTCTTCCCGAAGCGCGCATTGCCGTGGCCCACGGCCAGATGCCCGAGCGCGAACTCGAGCGCGTGATGCGCGACTTCGTGGCGCAGCGCTACAACCTGCTCTTGTGCTCGACGATCATCGAGACCGGCATCGACGTGCCCACGGCCAACACCATCGTGATGAGCCGCGCCGACAAGTTCGGCCTCGCGCAGCTGCACCAGCTGCGCGGCCGCGTCGGGCGCTCGCACCACCAAGCCTACGCCTACCTCATGGTGCCCGACACCGAGGGCCTGACCAAGCAGGCGGCGCAGCGGCTCGATGCAATCCAGCAGATGGAGGAACTGGGCTCGGGCTTCTACCTCGCGATGCACGACCTGGAGATCCGCGGCACCGGCGAGGTGCTGGGCGAGAACCAGAGCGGCAACATGATGGAGATCGGCTTCCAGCTCTACAACGAGATGCTCAGCGAGGCGGTGCGCTCGCTCAAGGCCGGGCAGGAGCCCGACCTGCTCTCGCCGCTGTCGGTCACCACCGAGATCAACCTGCACGCCCCCGCCCTGCTGCCCGACGACTACTGCGGCGACGTGCACCTGCGGCTGTCGTTCTACAAGAAACTCGCCACCGCGAAGACGCCCGACCAGATCGACACGCTGCTCGAGGAGATCGTCGACCGCTTCGGCAAGCTGCCGCCGCAGGCGCAGACGCTGATCGACACGCACCGGCTGCGCGTGCTCGCCCGGCCCTACGGCGTGGTCAAGGTCGATGCGGCGCCCGGCATCATCAACATCACCTTCAAGAAAGACCCGCCGGTCGATTCGATGGCGATCATTCAGCTGATCCAGAAGAACAAGCACATCAAGCTGGCCGGCAACGAGAAGCTGCGCATCGAGCGCGAGCTCAAGGAGCCGAAGGACCGCGCGCAGATGGTGCGCGACGTGCTGCGCAGCCTGGGGCAGCCGATCATCAAGGAAAGCGCCGCTATTGCCGTATAAGTGCGCAGCACTTATATAATTGCAGATGTAGTTGCGTGGAGGTTCACCATGTCGCAAGTCACCATCTATCTCGAGGACGACACGCTGGAGGCGGCCAAGGAAGCCGCTGCCCGCGCGGGTCTCTCTTTGAGCCGCTGGTTCGCCCAGTTCGCAGAGGCCGAAAAGCGCCAGCGTGCCTCCGACCGGTCCGCC
>CAMLCW010000022.1 GCA_946478645.1 uncultured Variovorax sp. | reverse complement strand
CCCGTGGGCGGCGAGGCCGAGCATGCGGCGCTGGTGACCGAACTCGCACTGGCCGCGAGGCCGGACCTGCGCGTCGGCGTGCGCGTGCACCCGGTCGACCATCCCGCCTTTGCCGGCGACGTCGTCACCATCGCCGGCCGCGCGGGCCAGCGGCTCAGCCACCTCATGGTGCCGAAGGTCGAGTCCGTGGCCGACGTGGCGCAGGCGGTCGAGGCGCTCGACGCGGCCGAGGCTCCCGGCCTGCCGCTGCACGTGCTCATCGAATCGCCGCTGGCCGTGCACAACGCCTTCGACATCGCCGCGCATCCGCGCGTGCAGTCGCTGAGCTTCGGCCTGATGGACTTCGTGTCGGCCCATGCCGGTGCGATTCCGGCCGACGGCATGGGCGCCGTCGGGCAGTTCACGCATCCGCTCGTGGTGCGCGCCAAGCTCGCCATCGCCTCGGCCGCCCATGCCCATGGCAAGGTGCCCTCGCACTGCGTGGTGACCGAGTTCAACGACACGGACGCCATGCGCAACGCCGCGCGCAAGGCGGCGACCGAATTCGGCTACACGCGCATGTGGAGCATCCATCCGAACCAGATCCGGCCCATCCTCGAGGCCTTTGCCCCCGACGAGGCACAGATCCAGGTGGCCACAAGAATCATTACAACTGCGGCGGCCGCCGATTGGGCGCCGACACAAATTGATGGCACATTGCACGACCGCGCGAGCTATCGCCATTTCTGGCAAGTGCTGACGCGTGCCCACGCCACCGGGCGCGCGCTGCCACCAGAGGCCCAGGCCTGGTTTGCACTCGCGGCCCCCTGAAACCGATCCAGCCTCAAGGAACACACCCATGAAGAAAATTGCTCTGATCGCTGCCTTGGCCCTGGCACTGCCGTTCGCGGCCGTGGCCCAGACCACCCCCGCCAAGCCCGCGGCCAAGGCCGAGGCCAAGCCGAAGGCCAAGAAGACCCCGCCCAAGAAGAAGGTCGCGCGCAGCGCCAAGAAGGCGGTGGAAGAAGTCACGCCCATTGCCGACGACACCAACATCGTGCTGACCGAGGCCGACCTCGCCGTGGCCCAGCGCGTGTCCACCGGCCGCGCGCAATGCGAACTCGGCGCCGACGTCACGGTGACCGCCGACGACAAGAAGCCCGGCTTCTTCAACGTGACCACCAAGGGCCTGAAGTACCGCATGCACCCGGTCGAGAGCCGCACCGGCGCGATCCGCCTCGAAGACCCGCGTGCCGGCGCCATGTGGCTGCAGCTCGGCAACAAGTCGATGCTGATGAACCAGAAGGCCGGCCTGCGCATTGCCGACGAATGCCAGACGTCGGAACAGCTGACCTTTGCCGAAGAGATGAAGAAGAACCCGCCGAAGAGCCTGTTCGAAGGCTCCGACGCGCCCAAGCAGTAGTAAGAGAGCCCTGTCGGGCTGCGGCCGGCGCCTTCCTGGCCGCACCGCACGCCCGACCCCCGTTTCCGGAGAAAAAAAGATGTTGCAAGCCTACGTTGACCATGTTGCCGAACGCGCCGCGCTCGGCATTCCACCGCTTCCCCTGAGCGCCAAGCAGACCGCCGAAGCCATCGAGCTCCTCAAGAGCGCGAACGCCAAGGACGGCGCCTTCCTGCTCGACCTGCTGACCCATCGCGTGCCGGCCGGCGTCGACGATGCCGCCAAGGTCAAGGCCAGCTACCTCGCGGCGGTGGCGCATGGCACCGAGAAGAGCCAGTTCATCACGCGCGCGCGCGCCACCGAACTGCTCGGCACGATGCTCGGCGGCTACAACATCTCCCCGCTGATCGACCTGCTGGACGATGCCGAGGTCGGCACCGTGGCGGCCCAGGGCCTCAAGAACACCCTGCTCATGTTCGACCAGTTCCATGACGTCAAGGAAAAGGCCGACCAGGGCAACGCCAATGCCAAGGGCGTGCTGCAGAGCTGGGCCGACGCCGAGTGGTTCACGAGCCGCCCCGAAGTGCCGCAGAGCCTGACCGTCACGGTCTTCAAGGTGCCCGGCGAAACCAACACCGACGACCTCTCGCCCGCGCCCGACGCCACCACGCGCCCCGACATCCCGATGCACGCGCTGGCCATGCTCAAGAACAAGCGCGAAGGCACGGCGTTCGAACCGGAAGAAGACGGCAAGCGCGGCCCGGTCAAGTTCATCGAGTCGCTCAAGCAGAAGGGCCACCAGATCGCCTACGTGGGCGACGTGGTCGGCACGGGTTCGAGCCGCAAGTCGGCCACCAACTCGGTGCTGTGGTTCACCGGCGACGACATTCCCTTCATCCCGAACAAGCGCTTCGGTGGCGTGTGCCTCGGCACCAAGATCGCGCCGATCTTCTACAACACCATGGAAGACGCGGGCGCGCTGCCCATCGAGCTCGACGTGAGCCAGATGGACACCGGCGACGTGATCGAGCTGCGCCCCTACGAAGGCAAGGCCCTCAAGGACGGCAAGGTCATCGCCGAGTTCAAGGTCAAGAGCGACGTGCTGTTCGACGAAGTGCGCGCCGGCGGCCGCATTCCGCTGATCATCGGCCGCGGCCTCACGGCCAAGGCGCGCGAGGCGCTGGGCCTGCCGGCCTCCACGCTGTTCCGCCTGCCGCAAAGCCCGGTCGACACCAAGAAGGGCTTCTCGCTCGCGCAGAAGATGGTCGGCCGCGCCTGTGGCCTGCCCGAAGGACAGGGCGTGCGCCCCGGCACCTACTGCGAACCCAAGATGACCTCGGTCGGCTCGCAGGACACCACCGGCCCGATGACGCGCGACGAGCTCAAAGACCTGGCCTGCCTGGGCTTCTCGGCCGACCTCGTCATGCAGTCGTTCTGCCACACCGCGGCGTACCCGAAGAAGGTCGACGTGAAGATGCACCACGAGCTGCCCGACTTCATCAGCACGCGCGGCGGCGTCTCGCTGCGCCCGGGCGACGGCGTGATCCACAGCTGGCTCAACCGCCTGCTGACGCCCGACACCGTGGGCACGGGCGGCGACAGCCACACGCGCTTCCCGATCGGCATCAGCTTCCCCGCGGGCTCGGGCCTCGTGGCCTTTGCGGCCGCCACCGGCGTGATGCCGCTCGACATGCCCGAATCGGTGCTCGTGCGCTTCAAGGGCAAGATGCAGCCCGGCGTCACGCTGCGCGACCTGGTCAACGCGATTCCGCTCTACGCGATCAAAAGCGGCCTGCTCACGGTCGAGAAGAAGGGCAAGAAGAATATCTTCTCGGGCCGCATCCTCGAGATCGAGGGCCTGCCCGACCTCAAGGTGGAACAGGCCTTCGAGCTCAGCGACGCCTCGGCCGAACGCTCGGCCGCCGGCTGCACGGTGCACCTGAACAAGGAACCGATCATCGAGTACATCAACAGCAACATCACGCTGATGAAGTGGATGATCGCCGAGGGCTATGCCGACGCGCGCACGCTCGAGCGCCGCATCGCGGCCCAGGAAGCCTGGCTCAAGGACCCGCAATTGCTCAAGGGCGACGCCGACGCCGACTACGCCGCCGTGATCGAGATCGACCTGGCCGAGATCCACGAGCCCATCGTGGCCTGCCCGAACGACCCCGACGACGTGAAGACGCTCAGCGACGTGGCCGGCGCCGCGATCGACGAGGTGTTCATCGGTTCGTGCATGACCAACATCGGCCACTTCCGCGCCGCGTCGAAGCTGCTCGAAGGCAAGCGCGACATCCCGGTCAAGCTCTGGATCGCGCCGCCGACCAAGATGGACGCGCAGCAGCTCACCGAAGAAGGCCATTACGGCGTCTTCGGCAATGCCGGCGCGCGCACCGAAATGCCGGGCTGCTCGCTGTGCATGGGCAACCAGGCGCAGGTGCGCGAAGGCGCGACGGTGATGTCGACCAGCACCCGCAACTTCCCGAACCGGCTGGGCAAGAACACCAACGTGTACCTGGGTTCGGCCGAACTCGCCGCCATCTGCTCGCGCCTGGGCCGCATCCCGACGCGCGCGGAGTACATGGAGAACGTGGGCGTGCTCGATGCGTCGAGCGCGCAGATCTACCAGTACCTGAACTTCGACAAGATCGACGACTACAAGACCGAGGACGCCAAGGTGGCGGCCGCCGTGTCCTGAGCCCGTCTTCGGCTTCAACGACCAAGCCCCGCACTGCGGGGCTTTTTTCATGGGGCCGATCTCCGACAGCCGGGAGCGCCCTCGGCCGGCCGACCTTGCGGTGCGCCGACGCCCACAATGGGCTTGGCGCGGGCCTGCCGCGCAAGAAAAGGAGACCACCCCATGCCACTGGCTTCCCTGATCGGCCGCTGGGCCATGCAGCCCTTCGCCAAGGCACTGCCGCCGCTCGGCGACACCGAGCGTGCCGCGCTCGAGGCTGGCACCGTGGGCTTCGAGGGGCAGCTCTTTGCGGGGCGGCCCGACTTCGATGCGCTCGGCCGCATGGGCCCGAACCGCCTCACCGAACGCGAGCAGGCCTTTCTCGATCGCGAAGTGGTCGATCTCTGCCGCCTGCTCGACGACCATGCCATCGACCGGGCGAAAGACCTGCCGCCCGAGGTCTGGCGCTTCCTGCGCGAGCAGCGCTTCTTCGGCATGATCATTCCCGAGGAATTCGGCGGGCTCGGCTTCGGCCACTATGCCCACGCGACGGTGGTGGCGCGCATCGCCAGCGTCAACGTCGCCACCGCCGTCACCGTGATGGTGCCCAACTCGCTCGGCCCGGCCGAACTGCTGCTGCGCTACGGCACCGAGGCGCAGAAGTCGCATTACCTTCCGCGCCTGGCCGACGGCCGCGAGCTGCCGTGCTTCGGGCTGACGTCGCCCTATGCGGGTTCCGATGCGGCCGCCATTCCGGACCGCGGCGTGCTGGTCGAGCGCGACTTCGGCGGCCGGCGCACGCGCGGCTTCCTGGTCGACTTCGACAAGCGCTACATCACGCTCGCGCCCGTCGCCACAGTCGTGGGACTCGCCTTCCATGCCGTGGACGAAAGCCGGCCCGAAGGCGAGCGCGAGCTCGGCATCACCTGCGCGCTGATCCCCGTGCCGCACGAAGGCATGGAGATCGGCCGGCGCCATCGTCCGATGGACAGCGCCTTCATGAACGGCCCGATCCGCGGCCGGCAGGTCTTCGTGCCGATGGACTGGGTGATCGGTGGCGAGCAGCAGGTGGGGCAGGGCTGGCGCATGCTGATGGAGTGCCTGGCCGCGGGCCGCGCAATCTCGCTGCCCGCGCTCGGCTCGGCGATGCAGCAGACCGCGCTCTACGTGAGCAACGCCTACGGCCAGATCCGCGAGCAGTTCGGCCTGCCGGTCGGCAAGTTCCATGCGGTCGCGGGGCTGATCGCGCAGATGGCGGCCGAGCTCTATGCGAGCGATGCGGCGCGGCGCTTCACTGCGGCCGCGCTCGACGAGGGCGAGCGGCCCAGCGTGGCGAGTGCGATCCTCAAGGTGCAGTTGACCGAGGCCGGCCGGCGTGCGGTGAACCACGGCATGGACATCCTCGGCGGCAAGGGCATCATCGCCGGGCCGTCGAACCTGCTCGGCGTGGCCTATCGCCAGGCACCGATCGCAATCACCGTCGAAGGCGCCAACATCCTGACGCGCGCGCTGATCGTGTTCGGTCAGGGGGCCGTGCGCTGCCATCCGCATGTGCTCGACGAGATGGCAGCGGTGCAGGCCCACGACGAAGCGGCGCTCGGCCGCGCGCTCATCGCCCATGGCAGGCACGTGGCGCGCAACCTGTGGCACAGCCTGTTCGGCGCACCGGTGGTCGGCCAGCCGCCCGAGGCCCTGGCGCACGAGGCGCGGCTGATCGCCCGCATGAGCGCCAAGTACGCCCTCACGGCCGACCTCGCGATGGGGCTGCTGGGTGGCAAGCTCAAGCGCATGGAGCTGCTCTCGGCGCGCCTGGGCGACGTGCTGGCGCACCTGTACCTCGCGAGCGCCTGCATCTGGCGCTGGCGCGTCGATGCCGCGCCGGAGATGCTGCCCTTCGCGCAGGCGGCGATACGCCTGCAGATCGATGCGGCCGGCGAGATCCTGCACGATCTCTATGCCAACCTGCCCACGCCGGGGCGGCGCCTGATCGGTGCCCTGGTGCTGCGCCGGACCGCGCACCTGGCGCCGCTGCGCGACGTGCAGCGGATGGCGCTGGCCGAGCTGCTGCGCAGCGACCCGCGCATCGTCCGGCGGCTCGCGCCCGACCTCAGCGCGCCCGGCCCGGGCGGCCTGCGCGACCTGATGCAGGCGATGGAACTCGCCGCGCAGCTCGGCGACGCAACCGCGGCGCTCAACAAGAACCTGCGCCGCACCGGCTCGCTCGAGGAAGCCGCGGCTTCCGCGCCCGATCCCGCGCTGGCACTGGCCTACCTGAAGGCCTCCGACAAGGTGATCCAGGTCGACGACTTCGAGGGCGAAGGCGCCGCGCCGCCGCGCTCCGAACGGCCAGACCTCAGCCCGCCGCCGCCAGCGCCGTCAGCGCCGCCGCCGTCTGCGCATCCGCGGGAAAGAACGATTCCACCGCCAGTTCCTGCAGCGTGACGTCGACCGGCGTGCCGAAGATGGTGGTGGTGCTGATGAAGCTCAGCACGCCATTCGGCGTCGCGAGCTGGAACGGCACCACCACGTTCGACAGCTCGGCGGCCGCGGGCGGCGGTGCATCGTGGCCGGCCTGCGGCATGGGATAGGCCTCGAGCTCGTCGTGCAGCGCCTGCAGCACCGCATCGCCCGTGGCGGCGATCTGCTGCTGCAGCCGCTCGAGCAGGTGCGCGCGCCATTGCGCGAGGTTGGCGATGCGCGAGGCCAGCCCGTCGGGATGCAGGCTCAGCCGCAGCACGTTGATCGGCGCCTGCAGCAGCTCGGGCGCCGCGCCGGCCATGAGCATCGGCACCAGCGCGTTGTGGGCCACGAGGTTCCAGTGCCGGTCGACCGCCAGCGCGGGAAACGGCTCGTGGCCCTTGAGCACCAGGTCCACCGCGCGGCGCGCCGCGGCCAGCGCGGGGTCGTCGAGCGAACGCTGCCGGTACATCGGCGCGAAGCCGGCGGCCACCAGCAGCGCATTGCGCTCGCGCAGCGGCACGTCGAGGCGCTCGGCCAGGCGCAGCACCATCTCGCGGCTCGGCGCGGCACGGCCGGTTTCCACGTAGCTCAGGTGCCGCGTGGAGACCTCGGCCTCCTGTGCGAGGTCGAGCTGGCTGAGCCGGCGGCGCGTGCGCCAGTGCCGCAGGTGGGCGCCGAAGGGATCGCGTGCGCCGGGCTGGGCGGAGGTGGACGACGAAAGGGGGCGGGGCGTGTTCATCATGGCGCGCATTCTGGCGCGGCCGCGGCGCCGCGCCATGACCTGTGAGGTTATCGACCGTGCGCAGCCGCTTCGGGATCATTGACCCCAACGCGGCAGGACAGGCTTGCCGCACAACCCGAAGGAGAAAGCCATGTCCGTCTTTGCGTCCCCCCGTTTCCTGCCCCGCGTGATGTGGGCCGATGCCGCTTCCTGCGCCGCGACCGGCGCGCTCCAGGTCGCGTTGACCGACACGCTCGCGCGGCTCACCGGCCTGCCGGCGCCGCTGCTCATGGCCACGGGCGTGTTCCTGCTCGCCTACGCGGCCGCCGCGGCATGGATGGCCAGCCGCAGCACGCCGCCGCGCGCGCTGATCGGGCTGGTGGCGGCCGGCAACTTCGGCTGGGCCGTGGGCTGCGTCGCGCTGCTGATGAGCGGCATCTTTGCCGTCAGCGCGCTCGGCATCGCCTGGGTGATGGCGCAGGCGCTGTGCGTGATGGTGCTGGCTGAATTGCAGTGGACCGGCCTGCGCCGCACGCGTGCCGGCGCGGCCATGGCGACCGCCTGAAAAAGACCCTCGGTGCGGGCCATGGTCATCGTTCCCTGCTATCTTTGAGGTGCTTCCACGAACAGACCGAACGAACAGGAGTCCCCTCAATGGCCAAAGCACCGGCGCACGCCTTTGCCTCTACCCTCAAGACCTTCAAGACCGCCTCGGGCAAGGCCGGCAAATACTGGTCGCTGAAGGAGCTGGCAAAGCAGTATCCGTCGATCGAGCGCCTGCCGGTCTCCATCCGCATCGTGCTCGAGTCGGTGCTGCGCAACTGCGACGGCAAGAAGGTATCGCCCAAGCACGTCGAGGAGCTGGCCCGCTGGGCGCCCAACGCCGACCGCACCGACGAGATTCCCTTCGTGGTGACGCGCGTGGTGCTGCAGGACTTCACCGGCGTGCCGCTGCTCGCCGACCTGGCCGCCATGCGCAGCGTGGCCGCCAAGCTCGGCAAGTCGCCCAAGACCATCGAGCCGCTGGTGCCCGTCGACCTGGTGGTCGACCATTCGGTGATGGTCGACCACTACGGCACGCCGAAGGCGCTCGACCTCAACATGAAGCTCGAGTTCCAGCGCAACAACGAGCGCTACCAGTTCATGAAGTGGGGCATGCAGGCTTTCGACACCTTCGGCGTCGTGCCGCCGGGCTTCGGCATCGTGCACCAGGTCAACCTCGAGTACTTCGCGCGCGGCGTCTACAAGAGCTCGACCGACGATGCCGAGGTGCCCGTGTACTACCCCGACTCGCTGGTCGGCACCGACAGCCACACCACCATGATCAACGGCATCGGCGTGGTCGGCTGGGGCGTGGGCGGCATCGAGGCCGAGGCCGCGATGCTCGGCCAGCCGGTCTACATGCTGACGCCGGACGTCGTGGGCTTCGAGCTCACGGGCAAGCTGCGCGAAGGCGTGACCGCCACCGACCTCGTGCTGTTCGTCACCGCGATCCTGCGCGCCGAGAAGGTGGTGGGCAAGTTCGTCGAGTTCTTCGGCCCCGGTGCCGCATCGATCGCGGTGCCCGACCGCGCCACCATCGGCAACATGGCGCCCGAATACGGCGCCACCATGGGCTTCTTCCCGGTCGACGAGATGACGGTGGCCTATTTCAAGGGCACGGGCCGCACCCAGGAAGAGGTCGAGCGCTTCGAGGCCTACTACAAGGCGCAGGGCCTGTTCGGCATGCCGGCGCCGGGCGAGATCGACTACACCAAGATCGTCAAGCTCGACCTCGGCACCGTGTCGCCGAGCCTCGCGGGCCCGAAGCGCCCGCAGGACCGCATCGACCTGGGCCAGCTGTCGACCAAGTTCTCGGAGCTCTTCAGCAAGCCCAACGATGCCAACGGCTTCAACCAGCCGCCCGAGCGGCTCAAGCAGCGCCATCCGCTCGAATCGGACGGCGTCACCATCGGCAACGGCGACGTGCTGATCGCGGCCATCACCTCGTGCACCAACACCTCCAACCCCAGCGTGATGCTCGCGGCCGGCCTGCTGGCCAAAAAGGCGGTGGAGGCCGGCCTCACGGTCAAGCCGCACGTCAAGACCTCGCTCGCGCCGGGCTCGCGCATCGTGACCGAATACCTCGAGAAGGCGGGGCTCCTGCCCTACCTCGAGAAGCTGGGCTTCTACCTTGCGGGCTACGGCTGCACCACCTGCATCGGCAACGCCGGCGACCTCACGCCCGAGATCAACGACGTCATCGTGAAGAACGACCTCATCGGTGCGGCCGTGCTCTCGGGCAACCGCAACTTCGAAGCGCGGATCCATCCGAACCTGAAGGCCAACTTCCTGGCCTCGCCGCCGCTCGTGGTGGCGTTCGCGATCGCGGGCAACGTGCTGGTCGACCTGATGACCGAACCCGTGGGCAAGGGCAAGAACGGCAAGGACGTCTACCTCGGCGACATCTGGCCGACGCCGAAGGAGATCGACGAAAACCTGCGCCACGCGATGAACGCGAAGTCGTTCCGCGCCAACTACGAGAAGGTCAAGACCGACCCGGGCAAGTTCTGGAGCAGCATCAAGGGCACCACCGGCCAAGTCTACGACTGGCCCGCCTCGACCTACATCGCCGAGCCGCCGTTCTTCGAGGGCTTCAAGATGGAGCCGCACGCATCGGACGCGGGCTTCAAGGGCGCGCGTATCATGGCGCTGTTCGGCGACTCGATCACCACCGACCACATTTCGCCCGCCGGCGCCATCAAGGAAAGCTCGCCCGCGGGCATCTGGCTCAAGGCCAACGGCGTGGCCAAGGCCGACTTCAACAGCTACGGCTCGCGCCGCGGCAACCATGACGTGATGATGCGCGGCACCTTCGCCAACGTGCGCATCAAGAACCTCATGATCCCGCCGGACGTCAACGGCACGCAGGAAGAGGGCGGCCTCACGCTGTACCAGCCCGGCGGCGAGAAGATGTTCATCTACGACGCGGCCATGAAGTACATCGCCCAGGGCGTGCCGACGGTCGTGTTCGGCGGGGAGGAGTACGGCACCGGCTCGTCGCGCGACTGGGCCGCCAAGGGCACGCAGCTGCTGGGCATCAAGGCCGTGGTGGCGCGCAGCTTCGAGCGCATCCACCGCGCCAACCTGGTCGGCATGGGCGTGCTGCCGCTGCAGTTCCGCGGTGCCGACTCATGGCAGACGCTCGGGCTCAAGGGCGACGAGAAGATCGACGTGGTGATCGGCGGCGAACTCAGGCCGCAGATGGACGTGAAGCTCGTCGTGCACCGCGCCGACGGCAGCCATCAGGAAGTGACGGTGCGGCTGCGCATCGACACGCCGATCGAGGTCGACTACTACAAGCATGGCGGCATCCTGCCGTTCGTGCTTCGGCAACTGCTGGCCGCCTGAGCTTGTTGCGCGTCGGCCTGATCTCCGACACCCACGGCCTGCTGCGGCCGCAGGCGGTGGCGGCGCTGCAAGGCTGTGACCGCATCGTGCACGGCGGCGACGTCGGCAGCGCGGCGATCCTCGAGGCGCTCGCGGCCATCGCGCCGCTCACCGCGGTGCGCGGCAACAACGACCGCGAGGCCTGGGCCGACGGCATCCCCGAAACCGCGGAACTCGACGTGGCGGGGGTGCGCATCCATGTGATCCATGACCTCTCGCTCATCGAACGCCACCTCGCCGGGATACACGTGGTCGTGTCGGGCCATTCGCACAAACCCAAGGTCGAAACGCGCGACGGCATCCTCTACGTCAATCCCGGCAGTGCCGGGCCGCGGCGTTTCAAGCTGCCGGTCTCGGTGGCGGAGCTCACCATCGAGGGCGCTTCCGTCAGCGCGCGCATCGTCGAACTCGCGGTCTGACGGCTTGGTGCGAGGCGCGCAAGCGTGCTATTCCGCACGGCAGCCAAAGGACTTTGCCTGCGAGTGCAATTGAGAATTGATAGCATCTGGGTTTTGCTCCTTGGCGCGACCGGCTTCCGGCGCACTTCCTCACCGTGCAAACCTCTGACTCCGGCGCCGCCCTGGCGCCCACCGGCCTGCGGCTCGACCAGCTTCCCGACAATCAATGGGCCACCGTGCTCGACGTGGCGCGCCCCGACGGCGCGGACGATCGCGAACTGGTGCTGCGTCTCACGGAGATCGGCTTCGTGCCGGGCGAGTCGGTGCGCATCGTCGCCACGGGCCTGGCGGGGCGCGAGCCGCTCGCGGTGCGGCTCGGCCACACCACCTTCGCGCTGCGCCGCCACGAGGCCGCGCTGATCCGGGTGGCTCCGGACCTGCCGGAAGGAGACCGCCGTGGTTGAGGCCGTGATCCAGGGACCGGGCCGGCTCGCGGCCACGGCCCAGCCGGGGCGCGTGGCGCTGCTCGGCAACCCGAACTGCGGCAAGACCGCGCTTTTCAACCTGCTGACCGGCAGCCGCCAGAAGGTGGCCAACTATGCGGGCGTGACCGTCGAGCGCAAGGAAGGATTGCTGCGCACCCCGTCGGGGCGCCGCGTCTTCGTGCTCGACCTGCCCGGCGCCTACAGCCTCAACGCGCTGAGCGCGGACGAGGCCGTGACGCGCGACGTGGTCACCGGCAAGAGCAGCGAGCCGCTGCCCGACCTCCTGGTGTGCGTGACCGATGCCACCAACCTGCGGCTCAACCTGCGGCTGGTGCTCGAGGCCAAGCGCCTCGGCCTGCCGATGGTGGTGGCGCTCAACATGACCGACATGGCGCGCAAGCAGGGCATCGCGGTCGACACCGCCGTGCTCGCGCGCGAGCTTGGCGTGCCGGTGATCGAGACCGTCGGCGTGCAGTCGGGCGGCGCCCAGGCCCTGCTCGACGCGCTCGATGCGCCGGTGCCCACCGCCGCGCCCAAGGCCTGGCAGGCGCCGGGGCTCGACGACGTGCTCGCCACCCAGCGCGAGGTGCGGCGCATCCTCGGGCTCGCGGTCACCGAGCCCGCGACCAGCCTGGTCACGAGCGACCGCATCGACCGCGTGGTGATGCACCCGGTGTGGGGCATGCTGGTGCTCGCGGTCACGATGTTCCTGATGTTCCAGGCCGTGTTCAGCTGGGCCAGCGTGCCGATGGACGCGATCCTCGCGGCCACCGACGCCGCCGGCGGGCTGCTCAAGACCTACATGCCCGAAGGCATGCTGCAGAGCCTGCTGGTCGACGGCGTGATCGCCGGCGTGGGCGGCGTGATCGTCTTCCTGCCGCAGATCCTGATCCTGTTCCTGTTCATCCTCGCGCTCGAGGATTCGGGCTACCTGCCGCGGGCCGCGTTCCTGCTCGACCGCGTGATGGGCTCGGTGGGGCTGTCGGGCCGCTCGTTCATTCCGCTGCTCTCGAGCTTCGCCTGCGCCATTCCCGGCGTGATGGCGACGCGCACCATCAGCAACTGGCGCGACCGCATCACCACCATCATGATCGCGCCGCTCATGACCTGTTCGGCGCGCCTGCCGGTGTATGCGCTGCTGATCGCGGCGTTCATCCCGCAACGCAGCGTGGCCGGCGTGTTCAACCTGCAGGGCGTGGTGCTGTTCGCGCTCTACGTGTTCGGCATCGTCTCGGCCATGGCCGTGGCCTGGGTCATGAAGCGCTTCCGCGACAACAAGCAGCATTCGCCGCTGCTCATGGAGCTGCCGGCCTACCGCTGGCCCAGCCTTCGGAACCTGGCCGTGGGCCTGTACGAACGCGCCTGGATCTTCCTGCGGCGCGTGGGCACGATCATCCTCACGATGACCATCCTGCTGTGGTTCCTGTCGACCTTCCCGTCGCCGCCCGAAGGCGCCACGGGGCCCGCGATCCAGTACAGCCTGGCCGGCATCATCGGCCGCGGGCTCGAATACATCTTCGCGCCGATCGGCTTCAACTGGCAGATCTCGATCGCGCTGGTGCCGGGCATGGCCGCGCGCGAAGTGGCGGTGGGCGCACTCGGCACGGTGTATGCGCTGTCGGCCACGGGCGACGACGTCGCGGGCCAGCTCGAGCCGCTGATCGCGGGCACCTGGTCGCTCGCGACCGCGCTGTCGCTGCTGGTATGGTTCGTCTTCGCGCCGCAATGCATCTCGACGCTCGCGGCGGTCAAGCGCGAAACCGGCTCGTGGAAGTACGTCTGGATCATGGCGGGCTACCTGTTCGGGCTCGCCTACCTGGCCTGCTTCATCACCTACCGCGTGGCGCTGGCTTTGGGCGCGGGGTAAAAAGCAGGCTTCGCAAGAAGGGACGGACATGACACAGCAACTGATCGTCGGATTGATCGTCGCAGCCGCCGCGTTCTACGCGGTCTGGCGCTGGATGCCCGCGGGCTGGCGCCGCAGCGCTGCGCAGAAGCTCGCCGCCGGCACGCACCGGGCGGGCTGGGTCGACCGCGAGCGCGCCGACGCATTGGCCGCGTCGCTGGCCAAGACCTCGGGCTGCGGTTCCTGCGACAGTTGCGGCAGCTGCGGGCCCAAGGTGCGTCCCGGCGCCGCGGCTGAAAAAACGGGCGAGCCCCTGCGCGACACGCATCCCAGCCGCTGAGGCCGATGCCCGCGCACATCCTCGTCGCCGGCGGCGGCATCGGGGGGCTGGCCGCCGCGCTGGCGCTGTCGCGCGGCCGGCACCGGGTCGACGTCTTCGAGCAGGCGGCGGCGTTCGGCGAGATCGGCGCCGGCATCCAGCTCGGCCCCAATGTCACGCGGCGGCTCGCAAGCCTCGGCCTGGCCGACGACCTCGACGCCATCGCTGCGCGCCCCACGATGCTGGCGGTGCGCAGCGCCGGCAGCGGCGCCGAACTCGCGCGGCTGCCGCTCGGCCCCGCGATGCGCCACCGTTATGGCGCGCCCTACGTCTGCGTTCACCGCGCCGACCTCCATCGCCTGCTGCTCGACGCGGTGCGTGCCACGGCCTGCGGCATGCTGGTGACCGACGCGCGCATCGCCGACGTGGAAGCCGGCGAAGATTTGGTGTGCATCTCGGCCAGCGGTTCGAGGGCCTGGGAGGGCGAGGCGCTGGTCGGCGCCGACGGCCTCTGGAGCATCGCGCGGCAACGGCTCGACACGCCCTCGGCCGCCGAGCCGCCGCGCGTCACCGGGCACACCGCCTGGCGTGCGCTCATCGCGCAGGCCGAACTCCCCGCGGCGCTGCGCCGCGACCGCATCGACGTATGGCTCGGCCCGCACCTGCATGCCGTGGCCTATCCGGTGCGCGGCGGCGCCTGGCTCAATGTGGTGGTGATTGCCGAGTCGGCCCCCGCGGGCAGCGCGCACGACTGGGACCAGGCCAGCAGCCTGGCCGCGCTGCAGCAGGCCACGGGACCGAGCACGCGCAGCCTGCAGGCGCTGCTCGAGGCAATGCCGGGCTGGCGTGCCTGGTCGTTGAGCGACCGCCCGGCCATTCGCTCGGCCGCCGAGATGGCGCACGAACGCGTGGCACTGGTCGGCGATGCCGCGCATCCGATGGTGCCGTACCTCGCGCAGGGTGCGGGCATGGCCATCGAGGATGCGGTGGCGCTGGCCGATGCGCTCGGCGAGGGTTCCGCGGCCGACGTGCCGGCCGCCTTCGCGCGCTATGCCGAGGCGCGCTGGCAGCGCAATGCGCGCGTGCAGGCGCGCGCGCGGCGCAACGGGCAGGTCTTCCACGCGACCGGCGCCACGCGCATCGGCCGCGACCTCGCGATGCGGCTGCTCGGGGCGCGGCTGCTCGATCAGCCTTGGCTGTACGCGGGCTGAGCGCCGGCCGGCTCAATCGAGCCTGAACGCCTGCAGGTGTTCGATGCGCTCGGCGAGGCCCTCGAGCCCGAGGTAGTGGCTGTGGCTGCCCCCGCGCACCTCGAGCAGCGTGGCCTTGAGTTCGCCCAGCGTGGCTTCGCGTTCGAGCGCAAACGCGGCCGGCACGTCGATGCCCGCGCTGGCGCAGGCATCTGCAATCAGGTGCGCGCTTGCGGGCGCGCCGCAGGCCGCGCACTGGACGATCGCGGCCACCCCGGGCTCGGCACCGTTCGCGAGCAGGGCGCCCGTGAGCTCGGGCGAGATCTGGCCGTCGATGTTGGCCAGCGCCTCGCGCGCCACCGGCGCGCCCGCACGCACCAATGCCATGGCGGCTGCGTACGCGCCCTGGCCGATCGCCACGTCGGTGGCGAGCGCGCTGCCCTGCTGCGGCCCCTGGAAGCTCACGCCGGCGGCCGCGAGCTCGGCCACCAGCCCGGCGTCGTCGGTGGCGATGGCGTGGCGCAGTGCCGCGCGCGCGGTTGCCGGCTGGTGGCGCAGCGTGCCGTCCGCGAGCGGCGTGCGCCAGTCGAGCATCGCGCGGCGGTAGAAAGCCACGAGCTTGTCCATCAGGTCGATGTCGAGGCCGTGTTCCTCGTGCCGGTGGTCGAGGTATTCGAGCAGTTCCTGGCCCGAAAAATAGTCGCCGGCGGGCGCGAGCGGATCCTCGTCGAGGTGCAGCGCCGCGAAGGCGCCGCGCAGGTCGGGCGCGATGGTGCTGACGCCGTCCTCGTGCAGCGCATGCGTCCAGGCGGGCGGCAGTCCGTGCTTCCACGCGACGACGTTGCCGTGCGCCTCGCCGGGCTCCACCACCACATACACCCGGTCGAGGTACTCGAAGCCGCCGAACGGCAGGTGCGTGAGCTTGCCGCTCCAGCTGCGGCCTTCGTCGCCGGCGGCTTCCTCGGCAATCTCCTGCTCGTGCGCGATCCAGCCCTGCAGGTCGTGGTAGCCGTCGCTGCCGTCCCAGAACAGCTCCGACCAGCTCACGGCCTCGATGTTGCCGTTCATCGGCAGCGAGAGGTCGTAGTCGAGGCGCCCGCCCGCGGTCAGCCGCCAGAGTGCGGTGAGTGACTCGGGCAGCGGCCCGGCGCACAGGGCCTCGATCTCGGCGATGCGCGGCGCGGGCATCGGCGGCTGCGCGTCGAAGATCACGCGGTCCGCGAACAGCACCACGCCATGCTTGCGCAACGTGGCGTGCTCGTCGGGAGAAAACCGGATGTCGTCTGGGTGCATGGCAGGTCTCCGTGAGGTGCCTGCCAATGTAGCGCGTCGCCGGGCGTCCTACAGATCCGTGCGCAGCTTCCAGATCTCCGGGAACAGCACCACGTCGAGCATCTTGCGCAGGTAGCTCACGCCGCCCGTGCCGCCCGTGCCGCGCTTGAACCCGATCACGCGCTCGACCGTCGTCACGTGGCGGAAGCGCCAGAGCCGGAAGGCGTCTTCCAGGTCGGTGAGCTTCTCGCCGAGCTGGTAGAGGTCCCAGTGCGCATGCGGATCGCGGTACACCGTGAGCCATGCCGCCTCGACGCCGTCGCTCGCCTCGTAGGGCTGCGTCCAGTCGCGCTCGAGCTTGTCGGCGGGCACCGGCAGTCCGTGGCGCGCCAGCAGGCGCAGCGATTCGTCATAGAGCGATGGCGAGCGGTAGGCGGCATCGACCTGTGCCAGCAGATCGGGGCGGTGCGCATGGGGCTTGAGCATCGCCGCGTTCTTGTTGCCGAGCGCGAATTCGATGCAGCGGTACTGCGCGCTCTGGAAGCCGCTCGAATTCGCGAGGTAAGGGCGCATGGCCGTGTACTCGGGCGGCGTCATGGTCGAGAGCACGGTCCATGCGCTCACGAGCTGTTCCATGATCCGGCTCACGCGCGCGAGCATCTTGAAGGCGTCAGAGAGCTTCTCGCTGGCGATGCAGGCCGTGGCTGCGCGCAGTTCGTGCAACATGAGCTTCATCCAGAGCTCGCTGGTCTGGTGCTGCACGATGAACAGCATCTCGTCGTGCGCGGGCGAGAGCGGATGCTGCGCGTTGAGGATCTCGTCGAGGTGCAGGTAGTCGCCGTAGCTCATCGACTTGCTGAAGTCGAGCTGCGCGCCTTCTTCCCGCACGATGTGCTCGGGCGTGTTCGGCAGGGGCTTCCCGGTGCTCATGTCACTGCATTCTTCTGGTTGAACTCGGCGCGCCGCCATTCGCCCGTCTCGAGCACCTGCACAAGGTGCTCCACCGCATTCCACACATCCTCGAAGCCAACGTAGAGCGGCGTGAAGCCGAAGCGCAGGATGTCGGGCATCTGCGAATCGCCGGCCCGGAAGTCGCCGATCACGCCGCGCGCGATCAGTGCCTGCACGATCGCGTAGGCACCCGAGCCGCCCCGCGGGTCTTGTGGGTCCGTGCGGCTCAGGCAGACCTGCGAGCCGCGGCGCGCGGGCTCGCGCGGCGTGACGAGCGAGAGCCCGTGGCCTGCGCAGCGCGCCTCGACCAGCGCGATGAACAGATCGGTCAGCGCGAGCGACTTGGCGCGCAGGGCCGCCATGCCGCCCCGGCCGTTGTCGAAGGCTTCGGCTGCGAGCACGGTGTCGATGCCGCATTCGAGCCCCGCGAGCGCAATGATCGGCTGCGTGCCGCAAAGGTAGCGGCCCACGCCGGGCGCCGGCCGGTAGTGCGGCGTGAACTCGAACGGCGCCGCATGGCCCCACCAGCCCGCGAGCGGCTGCTCGAACTGGCCTGCGTGCCGGGTGTGCACCCACACGAACGCCGGCGCACCGGGGCCGCCGTTCAGGTACTTGTAGCCGCAGCCGATCGCGTAGTCGGCCTGACTGTCGTTGAGCGCGACCGGCACCGCGCCCGCGCTGTGGGCCAGGTCCCAGACGGTCAGCGCGCCGACCGCATGCGCGGCCGCGGTGACGGCCTTCATGTCGTGCATCGCACCGGTGCGGTAGTTGACGTGCGTGAGCATCAGCACGGCGACTTCATCGGTCAGCACGGCGGGCAGCTCGCCCTCGTCGACGAGCTTGAGCGTGAAGCCGCGTTCGCGGCACAGCGATTCGGCGATGTAGAGGTCGGTCGGGAAGTTGCTGCGCTCGCTCACCACCAACTTGCGGCCGGCATGCTGCTTCTGCTGCGAGAGCGCGGCGAACAGCACCTTGTAGAGGTTGACCGACGTGCTGTCGGTGCACACCACTTCGCCGGGCGCGGCGCCGATCAGCCGTGCCACCTTGTCGCCCAGGCGCTGCGGCAGGTCGAACCAGCCGGCCGTGTTCCAGGAGCGGATCAGGCCCTGGCCCCATTCGGCGGCCACGACTTCGGCGATGCGTGCCGGTGCCGCCTTCGGCAGCACGCCGAGCGAGTTGCCGTCGAGGTAGATCACGCCGTCGGGCAGGATGAATTGGTCGCGCAGCGCGCCGAGCGGGTCTTGCGCGTCGAGCGCGCGGCAGTCTTCGAGGGTGGTCATGGATGGGATGTCGGCGGGGAAAGGTCGCGCAGCACGGCGCGAACGGGAGAGGCATCGGCGCTCACCAGCTTGAGCGGCAGCGCGATGAGTTCGTAGTCGCCCTCGGGCACATCGTCGAGCACGAGGTTCTCGAGCACGCGCATGTCGAGCTGGCGGATGCGCTGGTGGCTGTCGAGCGTCTTGCTGTCGGCCGGGTCGATGCTCGCGGTGTCGATGCCGATGAGCTTCACACCCATCGCCGCGAGGCGCTCGACCGTGTCGGGCGCATAGGCCGCGAGCCACGGGTCCCAGCGGTCCACCGGCATGGCCGCATAGGTGCGCACCAGCACGCGCGGCGGCAACTGGCTGTCGACCGCATGCGCGATGTGCGCCCATTCGACCAGCGGCCCCTTGGCAATGGCATGGATGACGCGGCAGGGCCCGAGAAAAGGCGCGAGGTCGACCAGCCCGATGGGCAGGCCTTCGGGGTCGTAGTGCAGCGGTGCGTCGGCATGCGCGCCGACGTGGGGCGAGAGCGTGATCTCGCTCACGTTGACGGGGCAGCCGGGCGAAATGGTGGCCGCCCAGCGCTGCCGGTAGGGCGTGTCGCCGGGGAACACCGGCGTGCCTTCATGGACTGGTGGCGAGATGTCCCAGACGCGGGGTTGGGGTTGCAGAGAGCGCATGGCGCGAAGGTAGCGCCGGGCGCGCGGTCGTGGTGTCGGTTATTTCCAACACACCGGTGACGAAGTGGATGGCTTCAGGCGCCTTCGAGCGCCGGCAGCCCATGCCGCGCCCGGGCCCGCTCGCAGGCGTCGCTGCCGGCTGCGAGCTCGTGGCAGGGGTTGGGGCGCCATTCGTAGATGCCGCAGCCCACGGCCTCGCCGATCCGGCCGGTGAGCGCGGCGCAGCGCGGCCGTGCGTGGTCGGTGCCGCGCATGCGGGCGATCGCGTCGTTGACGTCGACCGCGAGCCCGGCCGGCACCGTGCCGCCGTTCTCGTCGAGCTCATGCACGCTGAAGTCGACGCGGTAGGCGGCGCAGCAGGCGCCGCATTGGCGGCAGGGGACGTTGAGGCTGCTCATGGCGCCATGCTATCCGCGGGGCCGCGGCAGGCGCACGCGGAAACCGACGCCGCGCCCCAGCAGGCCCTCCACGATCTCGACGCTGCCGCCGAGGCGCGCGGCGGCCTGGCGGACGATCGCAAGCCCGAGGCCGGCGCCGTTCGCGCGCGGCGCGCTGCCGCGGTGGAAGCGCTCGAAGACCTTGTCGCGCTCGGGCGCCGCGATCCCGGGGCCGTCGTCGCGCACATCGAACTGCAGCCGGCCTTCGGCTTCGCAAAGGGCCACGGCCACCACACTGCCGGGCACGCCGTGGCGCAGTGCGTTGTCGACCAGGTTCTGCACGATCGACTCCAGTGTGCCGAGCTCGACGGTCCAGGGCAGGGTGTCGGGCGCGTCCAGCGACAGCTCGCGGCCTTCGCGCAGGGCCGCCTGGGCGGCCGGCCCGAGCAGCGTGCGCAGCCAGTGCGCCAGGTCGATGCGGCTGGCGCTCGGCGCGCCGGGGCGGTCCAGCGCGGCGAGTTCGAGCAGTTGCCGCGCCAGGTGCGAGGTGCGCGCGATGGCCTGGTTCAGTTGCATTTCGGCGATGGCGCGCTCGGCCGGCTCGCGAGCCTGTGCCAGCACATGGGCCTGCGCGCTGATCACGGCCAGCGGCGTGCGGATCTCATGGGCCGCGTCCTGCACGAAGGCACGCTCGCGCGCCACCGTGCCGCGCACGCGCAGCAGCAAGGCATCGAGCGCCTGCACCAGCGGCCGGAGCTCGCGGTAGCGCGCCGGCACGCCGACCGCGCTCAGGTCGTCGCTCGCGCGCGCTTCGATGCGCTGCGCCAGCTGCTGGAGCGGCCGCAGGCTGGCGCGCACCGTGAGCCAAACCGCGAGCAGCACGAATGGGAACGCGACCAGCAGATAGGGAACGATGGTGCGGGCGTTGTAGCTGAGCCATGCGCCGCGCGTGCGGCGCGGGTTCAAGACCTGCAGGTGCCAGTGCGCACCCGTGCCGTCGTATCGCCAGTAGTGCTCGGTCCAGCGGTCGTCCGGCGGCGTGGCGGCGGGCCACGGCCAGGCGCTGGACGCGTACACCCGGGCGCCGCCGCGGTCGCGCAGCTCGTAGAGCACAGTGCCGCCCAGGCGCCTGTCCTGGGTGCGGCGTATGGCGGTCCAGCGCTCGGTGGCGGTCATCACCACGCGCGCCTGTGCCGGGTCCGGCGTTTCCTCCAGCGCGACGAGCAGCGCGTCGCCGAACTGCTGCAGCCCCGGCGCCTCGGCCAGGTACCTGCGGTTCTCGAGGTACATGTAGCCCAGCAGCACGCCCCAGATCAGCAGCAGCACCAGCAGCGTCGCTGCGGTGCCGCGCCGCACCAGCGACGGCACGGCAAGATGCCGCCAAATGAGCCGCGCGAGCCTCATGGCTCGAGCAGATAGCCCACGCCGCGCACCGTGCGCACGCGTTCGGTGCCGATCTTCTTGCGCAGGTTGGACATGTGCACTTCGATGGCAGCGAAGTCGACCGGATCGCCGAGCGGCGCGAGCCGCTGCGACAGCAGGTCCTTGGCGACCACCGCGCCGGGCTCGCGTGCCAGCTCCATGAGCAGCTGGAATTCGCGCGGCGACAGCGCCAGCGGCACACCCTGCAGCCGCGCCTCGCGCCGGCCGGGTTCGATCTCGAGCACGCCCACCGTCCAGCGTTCGCTCGCCTGCCGCGCGCTGCGCCGCACCACGGCGCGGATGCGTGCCACCAGCTCGGCGGTCTCGAAGGGCTTGATGACGAAATCGTCCGCACCGCCCTCGAAGCCGGCCAGCCGGTCGTCGATGGCCGAGCGCGCGGTGATCACGATCACCGGCACGCGCACGTCGTTGCGCCGCCAGCGCCGCAGCAGGTCGAAGCCGCTGGCATCGGGCAGGTTCAGGTCGAGCAGCACGCAGTCGACATGCGCGCCGTCGACGGCCTGCGGCGCATCGGCGGCGCGGCGCACCCACTCGCTCGTGAAGTGCTCGACCTTGAGCGAGGCCTGCAGCGCGCGCCCGAGGTCGAGATCGTCTTCGATGAGCAGGATGTGCATGGGCTGGATTGTGGCGCTGGCGCCTTTGGGTTTGCCAAAGGTCGGGCGGCACAGAATCCGGCCCACAACAAGGAGGACTGCCTGTGACGCTGCCAAGAATGTGGATCGCGCTGGTGTTGACGGTGTTGCTCGGCGGCTGCGCCATCGCGCCGACGCACCCGGCGCTGCAAGGCGAGTCGCTGCCGCCGCTGATCCCGGTGCGCGAGTTCGTTGCGAATGTGGAAGGCACGAGCACCTATCGTCTATCGCCCGATGGCGCATCGCTCGCATGGAAGGGCGTCAGCGGTCTGAAGCCGGCCGTGTGGGTGAAGCAGCTGGCCAGCGGCGACACGCGGGCGATCCCGGTGCGCGCACAGGGCATCGTCTGGTCGGGCGACAGCCGGTACCTGTTTCTCACGGTGGACCGCACGGGCGATGAGGACACGCATGTGTTGGCAGTCGACTTGGCGCGCGCCGATGCGCCGCCCGTTGATCTGACCCCGTTCAAAGGCACGCGCTCTCGCATCGTCCGGCGCATCGACGGACGGCCCGAAGTGGTCGTCGCGTCCAACCTGCGCGACAAGAAGGTGTTCGATCTCTACCGGATCGATCCCGCCACCGGCGCGCGCGCGATGCTGGCGCAGAACCCGGGCAATGTCACCAGCTGGGTGGTGGACCGCGCCGGACGCCTGCGCGCACGTTCGGTGCTGGACGGGGAGGCGCGCTACCTGCAACTGCCCGATGGCGACGGATGGCGCACCACCTTGCATTGGCAGAAGGACGAGAACTGGTGGATCGCCGACTTCGTGCCCGGCACGAACATCGCATGGGCGGTCTCGGGGCGCGGCCGTGACAAGGAGGCCCTGGTGCGCCTCGACCTCGAATCGGGCGCCGAGGAAGTGGTGCATGCCGAGCCAGACGTGGATGTCGAGCAGGTGCTCATCAGCCGCCGCAGCCATGCGCCGCTGGCGGCCTATGCGATGCCGGGCTATCCGCGCGCCAGGTACTTCGATGCCGCGCTGGCGGCCCGGCTCGAGCCGCTGGCCGACGGCGCGCCGGCCGCGGTGCACGTGACCAGCATGGCCGACGACGAGCAGGCGATGACGGTCGGTGTCGGTACCGACAAGGGCTGGAAACACTACCTGCTGCAGCGCGGTGCTGGCACGCCGCCGCTGCTGCTCGGCGAAAGCAACACCAGCGGCGTTGCGACCTCGCTGGCATCGACGCGCCCGATCGACTATGCCGCGCGTGACGGCTTGCGGATCCATGGCTACCTGAAGCTGCCACCGGGCGCGCAGCCACGCGCGCTGCCGATGGTGCTGCTGGTTCACGGCGGGCCCTGGGCACGTGATATCTGGACATTCCAAGGCACCAACCGCAGCCTCCAGCAATTTCTCGTCAACCGCGGCTATGCGGTGCTGCAGGTCAACTACCGCGGCTCCACCGGCTACGGCCGGGCCTTCATGGAAAAGGCCGTGGGCGAGTTCGCGGGCAAGATGCACGACGACCTCATCGACGGCGTGCGCTGGGCCGTGGCCCAGGGCGTGGCCGATCCGGCGCGCGTGGCGATCTACGGTGCGAGCTACGGCGGCTATTCGGCGCTCGTGGGCGCCACGATGACGCCGGAGACTTTTGCCTGCGCGGTCGACGTGGTGGGCATGTCCGACCTTTCGCGGCTGATCGAGAACGCGCCCGCGTACTGGTCGCTCAACCTGCCTTGGTGGAAGCGCTATGTCGGCGATCCGGCCGATCCCGTGCAGCGCAAGATCCTGGATGCCAAATCACCGATCAACCACGTCGCCAACGTGCGCGCGCCGCTGCTCGTCATGCATGGCGTGAACGACCCGCGCGTGAAGTTCGATCAGTCGGAGCGCATGGTCGCGGCGCTGCGCGCGGCCGGCAAGCAGGTCGAGTTCGTCAGCTTCGAGGGCGACGGGCATGGCAACCAGAAGTGGACCAACAACCTCGCCATGTACCGCCACGCCGAAGACTTCCTCGCCAAGTGCCTCGGCGGGCGCAGCAGCGGCTTCGATTACTACCAGCTGGGCGCCTGGGCGTTCTGACGCCCGGCGCCAGGATTCAGAGCCGCCCCAGCAGCAGAAACTCCATCAGCGCCTTCTGCGCATGGAGCCGGTTCTCGGCCTCGTCCCACACGACCGATTGCGGTCCGTCGATGACCTCGGCCTGCACCTCTTCGCCGCGGTGCGCGGGCAGGCAGTGCATGAAGAGCGCGTCGGCCTGGGCGGCGCGCATCATGTCCTCGTCGACGCACCAGTCGGCAAAGGCTTTGCGGCGTGCCTCGTTCTCGGCTTCGTAGCCCATGCTGGTCCAGACGTCGGTGGTCACGAGGTCGGCGCCGCGGCAGGCTTCCATCGGGTCTTCGAAGACCTTGTAGCTGTCGCCCGAGCGGATACCGGCGACCGACTGGTCGACCTCGTAGCCGCTGGGCGTGCTCACGTGCACCGTGAAGCCGAGGATCTCGGCCGCCTGCAGCCAGGTGTTGGCCATGTTGTTGCCGTCGCCGACCCAGGCGACGGTCTTGCCCCGGATCGAACCGCGGTGCTCGATGTAGGTGAAGATGTCCGCGAGGATCTGGCAGGGGTGGAACTCGTTGGTCAGGCCGTTGATCACGGGCACGCGCGAATGCGCGGCGAAGGCGTCGATCTTGGCCTGCTCGAAGGTGCGGATCATCACCAGGTCGACCATGCGGCTGATGACCTTGGCGCTGTCCTCGATCGGCTCGGCGCGGCCGAGCTGGCTGTCGCCGGTGGTCAGGTGCACCACGCTGCCGCCCAGCTGGTACATGCCGGCCTCGAAGCTCACGCGCGTGCGCGTGGAGGCCTTCTCGAAGATCATGGCCAGCGTGCGGTCGGTCAGCGGCTGGTGCTTCTCGTAGGTCTTGAACTTCTGCTTGATGACCGCCATGCGGTCGAACAGGTAGCCGTATTCGTCGGCCGTGAGGTCCGAGAACTGCAGGTAGTGGCGGATGGCGTTGGGCGTGGTGGCGTTCGTCATTGCGGGGCCGGTTCCGAAAGGAAGTTCTTCACGATGGGTGCGAGGATGGCGACGATCTCGTCGGCCTCGGCAATGCTCAGGATGAGCGGCGGCACGAGGCGGATCACGCGGTCGGCGGTCACGCTCAGGAGCAGGCCGGCATCGCAGGCGCGGTTCAGGATCACGCCGCAGGGCCGGTCGAGCTCGATGCCGAGCATCAGGCCCTGGCCGCGGATTTCCTTCACGCCGGCCAGTCCGCCAAGCTCGCGCTCGAGCGCGGCCTTCAGGTGCGTGCCCACGTTGGCGGCATTGTCGAGCAGCTTGTGCTCTTCCATGATGCGGATGGTTTCGACGCCTGCGCGCATCGCGAGCGGGTTGCCGCCGAAGGTGGTGCCGTGGTTGCCCGGCGCAAAGATGTTGGCGGCCTTGGGGCCGGCCACCACGGCGCCGATCGGCACGCCCGAGCCGAGGCCCTTGGCGAGCGGCATCACGTCGGGCTTGATCCCGGCCCACTGGTGGGCGAACCACTTGCCGGTGCGGCCCATGCCGCACTGCACCTCGTCGATCATCATGAGCCAGTCGCGCTCGTCGCACAGCGCGCGCACCTGCTTCAGGTAGTCGAGGCGCATCGGGTTGATGCCGCCTTCGCCCTGGATGGTTTCGAAGAACACCGCCACGACGTTCGGATTGCCTTCGGTCGCCTTCTTCAGCGCCTCGATGTCGTTCAGCGGCACGCGGATGAAGCCCTCGACCAGCGGGCCGAAGCCCTTCTGCACCTTGTCGTTGCCGGTGGCCGACAGCGTGGCGATGCTGCGGCCGTGGAAGGCCTTCTCGTACACCACGATCTGCGGCCGCTCGATGCCCTTGTCGTGGCCGAACTTGCGCGCCAGTTTCAGCGCCGCCTCGTTGGCTTCCAGCCCGGTGCTGCAGAAGAACACGTTGGTCAGGCCCGACAGCTCCACCAGGCGCGCGGCCAGCTGTTCCTGGCCGGGCACGTGGTAGTAGTTGCTGGTGTGGATCAGCTTGGACACCTGGTCCTGCAGCGCAGGCACCAGCTTGGGGTGGTTGTGCCCGAGCGTGTTGACCGCGATGCCGGCCAGCGCGTCGAGGTAGGCCTTGCCGTTGATGTCCCAGACGCGGGCGCCCTGGCCGTGCGACAGCGCGATCGGCACGCGGCCGTAGGTGTTCATCAGGTGGCTCGAGGCTGCCTCAGTCAGGGCCATGGCGTCGGTTCTCCAAAAAAAATCGGCTCAACGCGTGAGCCGTTGAGGCCCGATTGTAGGCACGCGCGCCGGCGCGGCTGGTTGCCGATTCCGCATCACAGCGATGCAGCGTGCCGGCCGTCCGCGGGCCTTGCGAGGGCGGGCGCAGGTCTTATATAAGATAGAATTCTTGTGCGTTGCAGCATGGGCGATCCCCGGCGGCGGCGCCAGTGTCCGCCACCCACCCGATGGTCTCCAGCATCCCCCAAGAACTCCTGATCCAGGGCGTCACCCGTGACGGCCGCACGTTCCGGCCGAGCGACTGGGCCGAGCGGCTGGCCGGCGTCATGAGTGCGTTCCGGCCGGGCGGTGCGCAGCCCGGCAGCCACCTGAGCTACTCGCCCTGGTGCGTCCCGCGCGTGGTGGACGGCATCAAGGCGGTCGTGGTGCACAGCGACCTGCGCGAGCACGACCCCATGGCCTGGGACTTCGTGATGAACTTCGCCAAGGACAACGACCTGCAGGTCCGCGAGGTGAAGGGCGACTGACGAATGAAAAAACCGCCCGAGGGCGGTTTTTGCGCTTGACGCAAAAAGGCCGTCTTGCGACGGCCTTTTCACTTTTGCTGGCAGCGCACCCGTTTCAAACGGCAGGCCTTCGCGAGGAAAGCCCGGGCGGTTGACCTGGGAAGGTCAGGCGGCGGCTTGCGCCGGGGCCAGGGCTTTCACCTTGGCCGAGAGGCGGCTCTTGTCGCGAGCGGCCTTGTTCTTGTGGAAGATCTGCTTGTCGGCGACCTGGTCGACGATGCTCTGGGCCTTGGCGAAGAGTTCGGTGGCCTTGGCCTTGTCGCCGGCGGCGACGGCCTTTTCCACGTTCTTCACGGCGGTGCGGTACTTCGAGCGCAGCGAGGTGTTGGCCGCGTTCAGCTTGACGTCCTGGCGGGCGCGCTTGCGGCCCGACGCCAGGCGCGGGTTCTTCTTCTTGGGTTTGGCAGAAGCCATGGTGTGGTCCTTACGTGTCTGAGGATGATGCCAGCAAAGCCCTCCATTGTAAGCGAAGCCGGCCGGGCGCCCCGGGACCGGCCGCTACACTC
>CAMLCW010000021.1 GCA_946478645.1 uncultured Variovorax sp. | reverse complement strand
GGCGGGGGCGGCGGCGGCATGGGAACCGGCACGTCGGGCGCGGGCGGCGGCGGACCGATGGGCCCGGCCACGGGAAGGTCAAGGACGAGTGCGGACATGGTCACAGGTTAGCGAAAACGGGCGCTGGGCGCGAGCCATCGAACGATCGGTTGCATGGGCATGCGTGACGTCAATGGAAATCGCGGCTGGTGTTGCTCTCGGCGAGCCGACCCATCAGCGGGGTCAGGTCCTTGAAGCCGGTGGCGATGAGGTGCTGCACCTTGCCCTGGTTGTCGTCGTCGCGCTGCCAGGTGCCCTGCACCGCAAGCAGGTGCGACTTGAGCAGCGGCTCGCGCCAGGCCTCGATGACGTGGTTCCAGACGATGACGTTGACGTTGCCGGTCTCGTCCTCGAGCGTGACGAAGATGGTGCCGTTGGCGGTGCCGGGCCGCTGGCGGCCCTTGACGATGCCGCAGGCGCGCACGGTCTGGCCGGTGGGCACCTGCCGCAGCTGCTCGGCCGTCATGAGCTTCATGCGCGCGAGGCGCGGGCGCAGCAGCGCGAGCGGATGGCGGCGCAAGCTGAGGCCGAGCGCGGCGTAGTCGCCGACGATCTCCTCGCCCTCGGGCGCGGCGGGCAGTTGCAAGGCTTCTTCGTTGACCGGCACGCCGCGCAGCAGGGTGGCGCCGCGGCTCCCGGTGTCGCGCGTGGCGGTGGCGTCCCAGACCTGCTGGCGCCGATGGCCCGACAGCGACATCAGCGCATCGGCGGCGGCGAGCGCGGCCATGTCCCTGGCGTCGAGTTCGGCGCGCAGCGCGAGGTCTTCGGTGCTGGTGAACGGCGCCTGGGCGCGCGCGTCGAGCAGGCGTTTCGCGCCTTCCTTGCTGAGCCCCGAGATGCGGTTGAGGCCGAGCCGCACCGCGGGCTGGCCGGGGTTGCCGAGGCGTTCGGCGTAGCGCGCGTCGGTGCCCGGCGGCATGCGCGGTGCATCGGGCGCGCGGGCTTCGAGCGTGGTGTCGATCTCGCTGCAGGCGACATCGACCGGCCGCACCTCGACGCCATGCCGGCGCGCGTCCTGCACGAGCTGCGAGGGGCTGTAGAAGCCCATCGGCTGCGAATCGAGCAATGCAGCCAGGAAGCAGGCGGGCTCGTGGCACTTGAGCCAGCTGCTCACGGTGACGAGCAGCGCAAAGCTCGCGGCATGGCTCTCGGGAAAGCCGTAGTCGCCGAAGCCGAGGATCTGCTTGAAGATGGCCTCGGCGAACTCCCTCGGGTACTCGTTGTCCACCATCCCATCCACGAGCTTCGCATGAAACTTGTCGAGGCCGCCCTTGCGCTTCCACGCCGCCATGGCACGACGCAACTGGTCGGCTTCGTCGGCACTGAACTTGGCCGCGATCATGGCGATCTGCATCACCTGCTCCTGGAAGATCGGGATACCCAGCGTGCGTTCCAGCGCAGGCTTCAGTTCGTCCTTTTCATAGAGGATCGGCAGGCCCTTGCGCATCCGCTCGCGCTGCTTGAGATACGGATGCACCATGCCGCCCTGAATGGGCCCGGGCCGCACGATCGCCACCTCGATCACGAGGTCTTCGTAGCAGCGCGGCTTCAGGCGCGGCAGCATCGACATCTGCGCCCGGCTCTCGATCTGGAACACGCCGACGGTGTCGGCATCGCAGATCATGTCGAACACCTTCTGGTCGTCGTGGGGGATGTCGTGCATCTGCACCATCGAGCCCCGCCAGCGATTCATGTGATCGAGTCCGCGGCGGATGGCGCTGAGCATGCCGAGCGCGAGCACGTCGACCTTGAGCATGCCCAGGGCCTCGAGGTCGTCCTTTTCCCACTGGATGACGGAGCGGTCTTTCATGGACGCTTTCTCGACCGGCACCAGCCGCGTGAGCTTGGTGTGCGTGAGCACGAAGCCGCCGACATGCTGGCTCAGGTGGCGCGGAAAGCCCTTGAGCCGCTGCGTCATCTCGATCCACTGGACGAGCTTGAATTCGTCCTCCTTCACGCCGGCACGTACGCACGCGGCATTCAACTGTTCGCCGAGCACGGCATCGTCGAACCAGTAGTGGTCCTTGGCGAACTCGTCGACCAATTGCTCGTCGACGCCAAGGGCTTTGCCCACATCGCGCAACGCGCTGCGCGAGCGATAGCAGATGACGACAGCGGCGATCGCGGCGCGCTCGCGGCCGTATTTCTCGTAGATGTACTGAATGACTTCTTCGCGGCGCTGGTGTTCGAAATCGACGTCGATGTCGGGCGGCTCGTTGCGATGGCGACTCAGGAAGCGTTCGAACAGCAGGTGGCTTTTTTCAGGGGAGATCGCGGTGATCCCGAGGCAATAGCAAACGACGGAATTGGCCGATGACCCGCGCCCCTGGCAAAGAATTTTCTGCGAGCGCGCAAAGCGGACGACGTTCTCCACGGTGAGAAAGAACATCTCATATTCGAGCTCGCGGATCAGGTCCAGCTCCTTTTGCAGTTGCGCACGCACCGCATCGGGAATGCCGCCTGGATATCGCTCCTGCGCCCCCGACCACGTCTTGCGCGCCAGCGTCTGCGTCGGCGTCTCGTTGCTGCCCAGCATTTCCAACGGGTACTTGTAGTTCTCGCGGATCACCGATGGATCGAAACTGCACCGCTCGGCCACCACCAGCGTGTTCGCCAGCATTTCGGGCAGATAAAGCTCGGCCAGCCGAACCCGCTGCCGCAGATGCCGCTCTGCATTCGACTGCAGCGCAAAGCCGCACTCGGCAACCGTCTTGCCTTCGCGCACGGCCGTCAGCACGTCGTGCAATGGCTTGCGGCTGCGCGCATGCATGTGCACATCGCCGGCAGCCACGAGCGGCACGCCGGTCTGCTCGCTTGCCTGCATCAACGTGACGAACCACAGGTCGTCGTCGAGTTCATTGAGCATTTCCACCGCCAGCCAGAGGTTGCCTGCATACAGCGCCCTGGCGGCCAGCAGGTCTTCGTGCAGCGTGGCGACATCCACCGCGCCGCCGGGCTCGCGATGCGGCACGAAAAGCACCTGACAGTTCTGCAGCGAGGCGACGTCGCTGTCCTCCCAGCTCACGCGGTACTCGCCCTTGGGCAGCTCGGTGTTGCGCGCGGCGGTGATGAATTCGCAGAGGTTGCCCCAGCCCTCGGTGTCGTTCGCGATCACCACCAGCTTGAAGCGCTCGAAGCGGAACTCGCTGCCGAACAGAAGCCGGAAATCGAGGTTGCGCGGGATCGGCGGCTCTTCGGGATGCTCGCGTTCGTATTCGTCGAGCGTGCGTTCCATGTCGCGCCGGCAGACGTATGCCCGCACGATGCCGGCCACCGAGCACTCGTCGGTGATCGCCAACGCCGCATACCCCAACTGGTACGCGCGCTCCACCACTTCTTCCGGCGTCGACGCGCCGCGCTGGAAGCTGAAGTTCGTGAGGCAGTGCAACTCGGCATAGTCCGGCAACTTCGCCACGGTGTGCTTGCGCAACGGCACCGGCAGCGCATGCACCTTGGCAGGCTGGCGCTTGCGCTCTTCCTTGGCGCTCAGGTCAGGCATAGAACCCCTGCAGGTACCAGCGCACCTCGCCCGAAGAAAACCGCGCCGAAGGCCGCTCGCGAAAGATCCACACCAGGCCGGCCTCGGGACTTTCGGCCACGTAGTAGTCGCGCATCGCCGGCTGGCCGCCCTCTTCCTTGCCGCCCCACCAGCCGGCCTCGACGCGCTGCGGGCCGATCAGCTTGCTCAATGGGCCGCGGTAGCACGGGCGCTCGCCGTCCATCTCGAGCAACAGAGGTTCGGGCAGCAGCCACGGCGGATAGATCGCATCGGGCTGCGAGGCTGCGGCCTTGGCATCCTTGCGCGTCCTGTCGGGCACGGCCTTCTCTTTCTGCAGCGCTGGCCGCCAGGCCTGCTTGCGCTCGGGCCGGTGGTCGGCCTGCGCAGCGGGCACCACCACCTGATCGGGCCCGAGCCGCACGCTGAGCCGCTCGACCATCTCGTGCAGCTTGTCGCCCTTGCGGTTGTCCTCGGGCAAAAAGCTGGTGCTGGCACCGGCCCAGGGGTCGGTCTCGAGCGTGCGCAGCCGCAGCCAGCTGGCAGGCGCGGCGAGCGTGGCCAGCGCGAGCTTTTCCGACAGCAGCCGACGCAGGTGCGCCATGTCCTGCGTAGGCTCGGCGGTGCGCACGGTGACCTGCTGGTGCGGCGGCAGGTCGGCGCCATTGAAGCGCCGCAGGTCGAGCGTCCATTGCAGCTCGAGCGCACGCGCGCCGCGCTGGCGTGCGCGCAGCCAGATCTGCAGCGCCGACAGCAGCCGGTTGGCCGACCACATGAGCTCGGGCGCGGTCTCGGCCAGCGCGGGGAGCTCGAGCTTCTGCTCGAACACGTCGGGCAGCGTGAGCCATTGGTGGCTTTCGGGGCAGAGGCCCCAGGCGGCGTCGAGCGCAGCGCGCAGCTCGGTGCCGAAGCGGCGCACGAAGCCTGCGCGCGGCAGCGCCGCCACGTCGCCCCAGGTACGGCAGCCCAGCCGCGCGAGCAGGTCGAGGTGGCCGCGCGCTGCGCTCAGGGTGTCGAGCGGCAGGCCGGCAGGCAGGTCCCGGGGCCGGCGCTCGTTGCGCTCGAACAGGCGCAGCCGTGCGAGCGCGACCAGGCTGGTGGCGCCCTGCGCGCCGCGCATCACGGCGCCGGGCGCGGGGTTCTCGTGCGCCAGCTGGCGCATCAGCGAGGTGCGCCCGCCCCAGAGCCGTTCGCAAGCCGAGACTTCGAGCATCAGCGCTTCGTCCTGCCAGGCGACGTGCGGCGTGTAGCGCAATGCCCACCAGCCGAGTGCCTCGGGCGTGGGGAGCGCGGCGGCATCGCTCGCCTGGGTCTCAGGCGACCACCGCAACGCGATCCAGTGCATCCGGTCCCCCTTTCCACGCGGCGATGCGCACCACGGTGGCCGACGACGCTGCGGCGGCCTGGTCGGCGGGCAGCACGCTGCCCTGCTGCTGCAGGCGCAGCTTGCGGCGCAGCCGTGCGGCGGCGAGCAATGCGCTCATGCGCTCGTTGCGCGCGGGCAGCACCACCGGCGCCGCCAGCGGCGGGCCGCGCCGCTTGAGGATGTGCAGCGCCATCTGCGCGCTGTCGGCCGGGTCGGTGTCGACCTGGATGCGCAGCCGCGCGGGCGATGCCCCCTGCGCGGCCGACGCGGGCCGGCACACGAACAGCAGCACCTCGTGCTGGGCGGCGGCGAGCTGCAGCCGCCGCAGTTCGCCGACGCGGGCCTGCGGCAGCCAGGCCAGCACCGCGGCCACCTCGGCGCAGCGCAGCGCCTGCTCGCAGGCCCAGAGCCGCGCGGGCGGCGCATGGCTCTTGATGCACAGCAGCGCCTCGAGCGGCAGCCCCCCGGCCGCCAGCGCGGCGCCGCAGGGCTCGAAGGGCGCGCCGATCAGCACCACGGGCCCGCCCCGGGCCTGCACCGCCTGCGCCAGCGCGGGCAGCAGCAGCTGCCAGACATGGGCCTCGGGCGTGGCCTGCAACAGCTCCGTCATGGCGCCCACGGGCCAGCCGCCGCCCGGCAGCTCGGCGTCGAGCGCGGCATGGCCGGTGGCGGCCACCTGGGCGTCGGCCAGGCCGAGTTCGTCGGCATGCCAGACGCCGTGGCCCGCGGCAGCGGAGAAGGGGTCGAGTGAAGGGAGTCCCATGATGGTTGCGATCTAACTGTATTTTCATACAGTATTTGCCGGGTTTGCAAGCGGCGGAAACCTTCTTTTCCGCCTCCTGGTTCACATTCCTGTGGCTCATGTAATGCGGACCAAAAAGCGTTTGAGCGCCGCCCGCGGCTCCGCTCCAATGCCTCTTCCAAGGAGCCCCGCCATGACACCCATCACTTCCATTTCCGCCGGCCTCAACTACCTGCAACCGGATGCGCTGCGCCCTTTCAGCTACACCTTCCCGCCGCCGCCCGGCACGCCTTGGGAAAGCGGCCGCTATGCGCTGCATGCGACGCCGATCGCGGATGCGCGCACCGCCGCCGAGCCGCCGCGCCTCGAACGCGAAGGTTTCGAGCTGCGCGATGCGCCGACCGCGGTGGCCGATTTCCTCGACGATGCCGAGGTCACGGCCGTCTACCACCGCGAGGTGGCCGAACTGGCACTGGCGGTCACGGGCGGCCGCCGCGCCCATGTGTTCGACCACCTGGTGCGCCGCCGCGAGGCCGACCGCGCCGCATTGAGCTTTGGACGGCGCGGCACCGACGGCAGGGCCGCGGCCAACGGCCGCATCCACAACGACTACACCGAAGACTCGGGCCGGCGCAGGCTCGCGCTGGTGCTGGGCGATACCGCCGAGGCGGCGTCGGTGCGGCGCTACTGCATCGTGAACGTGTGGCGCTCGATCCGCGGGCCGGTGCTCGACACGCCGCTGGCCGTCTGTGACGCCCGTTCGGTGATGGCCGGCGACCTGGTGAGCGCCGAGGTGCGCTACCCGCGCCGCACCGGCGAGATCTACCTGGCCACGCATTCGCCAGCCCACCGCTGGTCGTATTTCTCGGCCATGGACCGGCACGAGGCGCTGGTCTTCAAGCAGTACGACGCGCAGCTCGGCGGTGTCTCGCGCTTCACGCCGCATGCGGCCTTCGACCACCCCGACGCGCCGGCCGATGCGCCGCTGCGCGAGAGCATCGAGGCGCGCTGTCTGGTGGTGTTCGAGTGACGGCGCCGCAGCCCCGGCCGATGCTCGACTTCTGGTTCGACTTCGGCAGCAACTACAGCTATCTCAGCACGATGCGCATCGAGCAGGAGGCGGCCCGGCGCGGCATCGGCATCCGCTGGCAGCCCTTCCTGCTCGGGCCGATCTTCCGTTCCTTCGGCTGGACCACCTCGCCTTTCGTGCTGCAGAAGGAAAAGGGCGACTACATGTGGAAGGACATGGTCCGCCAGTGCCGAAAGTACGACCTGCCATGGACGCAGCCCACGCAGTTTCCGAGAGCCGCGGTGCTGCCGCTGCGCATTGCGTTGGTGGGCGCATCGCAGCCGTGGATCGGTGCGTTCTGCCGCCGCACGATGGCGATGAACTTTGCCGACGACCGGGACATCGATTCGCCGCAGGCCATGCGCGACGTGCTGGCCGCGCTCGGCCTGCCCGCGCACCGCATCATCGAGGAAGCCGCGTCGGACGCGAACAAGGCGGCCCTGCGGCGGCAGACGGAAACCGCTGCAGAGAAAGGCATCTTCGGCGCGCCCACCTTCTTTGCAGGCGGCGAGATGTTCTGGGGCAATGACCGGCTGGACGACGCCCTGGACTTCATCGCGGGCTCAGACCACCGCGCTCCCGGCCTCGCTTGAGCGCCCGGCTTCGTCGAGCAGCCAGACCGCGACCTGCCGCACCTCTTCGCGCGGCGCGCCGTCGGCCTGGACCAGCCAGTAAGCATGCCCGGATGGCTGCGCCGGCGCGGGCGTCGCCACGCGCACGAGCCGCCCGTCGGCAAGCAGCGGCGCGATCAGTTCGAGCCGCCCGAGCGCCACGCCCTGCCCCGCCAGCGCGGCCTGGATCAACTGGTCGTACTGGTTGAAATGCAGCGCGGCCTGCGGCCGGGCATCGGCCCAGCCGGCCGAGGCCAGCCAGCCGCGCCACTGCAGCCACGGATGCTGCGGATCGTCGAAGTCGAGCAGGCACAGGCCCGCGAAGGCCGCAGCGCCATCGAGAGCGTCGAGCCCGAGCGAGGGATGCGCCACCGGCGCCACCGTTTCGCCGAAGAGCCGCAATGCACCGGCCGGCGCAAGGGCCGGCGTGGTGTAGCGGATCGCCAGGTCAATGCCTTCGCTGCGCAGGTCGGCAAGGCGGTTGTTGGCCGACACGCGAACGTCCACGCCCGGATACAGGCGCTGCACCCGGCTCAGCCTGGGCAGCAGCCACAGGCCGGTCATGCCGATGCTCGCGCTGAGCGTGACCGGGCGCTGCCCGCCGCGCCGGCCGATCGCGCCCATCACGTCCTGCAGTTGCTGCACCGCGCCGTCGGCGCTGCGGAAAAGCCGCTCGCCCTCGGCCGTGAACGAGATCGACCGGTGGCCGCGCACCAGCAGCTTCACGCCGAGCTGCTCCTCCAGCGCCAGCACCTGCTTGCTGACAGCCGACTGGGTGAGGCAGAGATCCTGCGCCGCGAGCGAGATGCTCATGCGCCGGCCGACCGCGACGAAGCCGCGCACCAGGTCGAGTGAGGACAGGCGAAGCAGCGAGAATGGCATTCCCATGGCGACTATCATGCCCGACCGCACGATCGGGCGCGCCGCCTCCGCCCGCGCTAGCCCGGCGCCTTGCCTGCGTTGTCGCGGCGCAGGCGCGCGGCGCGCAAGGCCGCGGCGTATCGGGCCCGAACCCGCCGGGATTCGCTGCGCAGGCGCACCGATTCGTCGACCAGTTGTGCCACGACCGCATTGATCCGTTCGATCCGTTGCGTCAGGTCGACGGATGCAAGTGGATAAACCGGGCCATCCATTCCGCACTCTTGATGTGACAATTTCACATTCACATCCTACGCTTTGCAACCCACGGTTGCCACCCCTGACCGCTCTTTTGCCGCCCTCAGTGCAGCTTGAGCGCGGGCTCGTAGGCGCGGCTGAGCCGCTCGACCAGCCACCGGGCTGCCGCCGTGCGCCAGCCGTGCACGATGAACTCGTGCCGCCGGTACAGCGCCGCATACACGCCGCGCGCGCTCAGACCCTGGATGTACTGATCGCGGCTGCGGCGACCGAACCTCGTCGTCAGGTTGCCGGCGGCTCCGCGGTCGCCAAGCGAGACGATGGCCCCCGCGCTCTCGAAGCGGAACGGCGGCGGCGGATTGCCGTCGCTCTGCCCGCCTGAACGCACGCGCCAGATAGCGCGCCTGCGCCGAAGCCACCTGCGCGGTGTAGGGCGCGGCGCGCCCGGTTGCAGGATCGGTCCATTCGGCGCAGTCGCCGATCGCATGCACGTCGGGCAGGCCGATGCATTGGAGCTGGCCGTCCACCTGCAGCCGGCCGGAACGCGCGAGCGGCAGGCCGGCCATGGTGTCGAACACGCGCGGCCCGCGGATGCCCGCGGTCCAGATCCGGAGTTCGGCGTCGATGCGTTCCCCGCTGGCCAGTTGCACGCCCTGCGCATCCACGCTGCTGACCCTGCTGCGGAGCGCCAGCGCCACGTTGCGCCGGGTCAGCGAGGCGGCCGCGTAGGCCGAGACTTCGGGCGGGTTGGCGCTCAGCAGCCGGTCGGCGCCCTCGACCACCGTCAGGCGCACGCGCGCACGATCGAGCCCCGGCTGGTGCTCCCACAAGGCGTCCATCGCGGATCTCGGCCGCGAGCTCCACCCCCGTGGCGCCGCCGCCCACGATCACGATCGACAGCCCTTCCTGCTCGCCGCGGGCCACCCGGAAGGCACGCGCGAGCAGCGCCTGCCGAATCTCCAGCGCCTGCTCGGGCGTGTTGAGGAACAGGCAGTGCTCGCGCGCGCCCGGCGTGCCGAAGTCGTTTTCCTCGCTGCCGATGGCAAGCACCAGCCGGCCATAGGCGATGGAACGCGCAGGCAACAGCACCTCGCCGTCGGGCCCCTGCAGCGGCGCCAGCACGATCTGGCGCGCCGCAACGTCGATCGCCTGGAGCGCGCCGATCTCGAAGCGGTAACCGTGCGCACTCGCATGCGCGAGAAACGAACTCTCTGCCGTGCTCTGGTTCTGCATCGCCGTGGCGATCTCGTGCAGCCGCGGCTTCCAGACATGGCCGAGCGCGCGGTCGACCAGCACCAGGCCCGACCGGCCGCGTGGCGCACGCGCGGCCATCCGCGCCATGAATTCGAGGCCCGCGGCCCCGCCGCCGACCACCACCGTCGGTGCAGGCGCATCCGGTGGATTCTTGTTGCCATTCAGCATCTCGCATGGGCTCCTTCGTCCGGGTTGCGGGCAATCTGCGCGCCCGCCGCCACGCGGGGCATTGACCCGCGTGGCGGCGCGCAGTGGCCACCGCCTGTGTTCTTGTTACTGCGTTTTCTACCCATCGGGGGCGGTCGACCTTGCGCGGCGCGACCGGCCGCCGCAGGCGGCGGCGGGCACGCCGGTTGCCACCCCGGTCCGGGCTCAGGCCGAAAACAATCCCTTGAAAACGAGACGCCCATGTCGATCGAATTCCTGCACAAACTGTCCACCCAGCGCGGTCCGCTGGACCTCACCCGACCCGACGAGATCGACCATGTCCTGGTGCTGCGCGCCGCCGGCCTCGTGAGCGCATTCACGCTTCGCGCCGACTGCCCGGCACACGAGATCGCGCGCTTCCTCTCGCTGACGGCCGAAGGCCGCGGCGTGCTGGCACGATCCACCGAAGAGGACGCGCACCACAGCCCCGCCCCGCCAGGCCGGAATGCGCGCGCGTCCCGGCCACAGCCACTTTCAGGACGGCACCCATGAACCAGCCATTCCGGGTCGAAGACCTCTACCTGCACCAGAAGATCTCGGACCTGCATTGCACGACGGCGTCCGATGCGGCCTTGTGCACCGTCGTGTCGGTGGACCGCGAGGCCGACGGCTATGTCTCCTGCGTCTGGTGCTTTCCGCTCGACGGCTCGGCGCCGCTGCAGATGACGCGCGGCCCCGGCCGGGACGAGTCGCCGCGCTGGTCGCCCGACGGATCGCGGTTCGCGTTCCTGTCCAGCCGCGCGGGCAGCCCGCAGGTCTACCTGATGCGCCGCGACGGCGGCGAGGCCTGGCCGCTCGGCCAGCTGCCGCAGAGCGTGTCGAATTTGCGCTGGGCACCCGACGGGCGCTCGCTCGTGGTTGCGGCCGCGGTCGAGGTCGATCCCGACCTGCACGGCGGCCGCGGCCGCGAGGCCAAGGCGCCGCGCAAGAAGAACGCGCCCGAAGTGGCCTGGCGCCTGCCCTACAAGGAAGACGGCGTCGGCTACCTGTTGCAGCGCGAGTTCCATCTGTTCAGGCTCGACGCGGAAACGGGCGCCCACCATCGCCTGACCGACGGTGCCTTCGATGTGCTGGCCTTCGACGTCGCCAGCGACGGGCGCATCGCCTTCTCGCGAACCCGCGACGGCCGCTTCGCGCACAACAACGATCTCTGGGTCTGCGATGCCGACGGACAGAATGCGCGCCGCATCACGAGCGACCATGCCAGCGTGATGGCGCCGCACTGGTCGCCCGACGGACGGCACATCGCGTTCACCGGCGCGCGCGAGGAAGGCGACGCCGAGCCGCGGCTCTGGCTCGTCGAGGTGGAGAGCGGCCGCGTGCATGCGCTGCATTCCGACACGCTCGACGTGGCGCATCCAGAGTCGCTGCACTGGGATGCCGACGGCAAGCGGCTGGTGCTGACCCGTGCGCACCGCGGCCGGCACCAGATCGTCTCGCTCGACATCGAGAACCACGCGCTCGAAATTCTGGCCGCCGGCGACCGCCAGCTCGGCGTGTTCGGCTGCACCGCAGCGCACCTGGTCTACAGCATCGACCATCCGTCGCTGCCGAGCGAACTCTGGCGCCGGGCGCGCGTCGGCAGCGGCCATCCCGGGAAAGCGGTACAGGCACAGTCACAGGAAGGCGGCCTGGAGCGGCAGCTCAGCACGCTCAATCCATGGTGGCGGGACCGCGCCCCCATCGATGCGCAACCGGTCGAGTTCGAAGTGCCCGACGGCCTCGGCGGCACGGAGCGCATCGAGGGCTGGCTGCTCCGCGCCAAGGGCAGCAGGCAGCCGCAGCCGGTGCTCAATGACGTGCATGGCGGACCGGCAAGCTATGCGCTGCTCGACTACGACACCAACGTCTTCTGGCAGGTGCTCTGCGCCAGGGGCTGGGCCGTGCTCGCGCTGAATGCAGTCGGATCGGCCAGCTACGGACGCAAGTTCTGCCGCCGGCTCGCCGGGCGTTGGGGAAGCTGCGACCTGCCGCAGCATCTGGCGGCGCTGGCCGAACTGGAAGCCCGGGGCATCTGCGACGGACGCATCGCGGTATCGGGAAAATCGTACGGCGGATATCTGAGCGGCTACGCCACCGGCAACACCGACCGCTTCTGCGCCGCCGTGGTGATGGCGCCTGTGGGAAACATCGAGACCCACTTCGGCACCTCGGACGGCGGCTACTACGCCGATCCCTTCTACATGGCCAGCAAGCCCGAGTTCGACCGGTCGCTGGCCGTGAAGCTTTCGCCGCTGCACCACATTGCCAGGTCGAACACGCCGACGCTCTTCTTGCAGGGCAAGGACGACGAGCGCTGTCCCAAATGCCAGTCCGAGGAGCTGTTCGTGAGCCTCGCGCGGGCCGGCGACACGCCGGCCGAACTGGTGCTCTATCCGGGCGAGACGCACGGGTTTCTCGGCAGCGGCGCGCCATCCTGCCGCGAAGACGCGGCCAGCCGGATCATCGCGTGGATCGAGCGCCATGCAACGGCCCGGCCGCAACCTGCGCGTCCGCGCGAGCCGGTCGTGATCGAGGCCGATGCATGAGGGTCTTCCTGGCCGAGGACAACCCGACACTTCGCGAGCAGATGGCGCAGTTCCTGCGCCCGATGCTCGGGGTCGAGATCGTCTGCACGGCCATCACGCAGAAGGAGGCGATCGACTGGCTCGATGCGAACCCGGGCGGATGGGACCTCGCGCTCGTCGACCTGTTTCTGGCGCAGGGCCACGGCTTCGCGATCCTGCGCCATTGCGCAACGCGAACACCGCGCCAAAAGGTGGTGCTGATGTCCGGCTACGTGCGCGAGCCGGTGCGCGACCGCGCATCGGCCGAGGGCGCCGATGCCTTCTTCGACAAGTCGACGCAGATGGCCGAGCTGTTCGACTTCTGCCTGGAAACGCAAAGAGCACTGCGTGCGCCGGGCGCGGCATAGCCCGAAAGGCCGCAGCGCGAAAACCCGCTGCGCGCCGGGGCGCACCCGGTGCTATCGTGGTTGCGGCTTTTTGCCCCGACGCATGGAAACACCGCTCCCTTCGCATTGGCCCGACACATGCCTGACGCGCGCAGCGTTCCTGCGGCTGGCCGCCGCACTGCCGCTGGGCGCCGCCGCCGTGGCGAAGGCCGCAGCGCCGCCACCATCCGCAAGCAAGATGAACACCCGCCCCATTCCCTCCACCCGCGAGGCGCTGCCGGTGATCGGCTGCGGCACCTGGATCGGCTTCGATCGCCAGCCGGGCAGCGACGAATACCAGCGCCTGCCGGGCGTACTCGACGCGCTGTTCGCGGCCGGCGGCACGGTGATCGACAGCTCGCCGATGTACGGCCGCTCGGAGGAAACCACGGGCGAACTGCTTGCCGCCGCGAAGCAGCGCGAGCGGGCCTTTCTCGCCACCAAGGTCTGGACCACGGGCCGCAAGGCCGGCATCGCGCAGATGGAGCAGTCTTTTGCACGCCTGCGCACCCAGCGCATCGACCTGATGCAGGTCCACAACCTCGTCGACTGGAAAACCCATCTCGCCACCTTGCGCGGCTGGAAGAAGCAGGGCCGCGTGCGCTACATCGGCATCACCCACTACACGGCCTCGGCCTACGGCGAGGTCGAGGCCGTGCTGCGCGCCGAGAAACAGCTCGACTTCCTGCAGATCAACTACTCGCTCGACGCACGCGACGCCGAGCACCGGCTGCTGCCGCTTGCGGCCGACCTCGGCGTGGCGGTGATCGTCAACATGCCGTTCGGCGGCGGCGGGCTGCTGCGGCGGCTGCAGGGCCGGCCGCTGCCTGCATGGGCGGGCGAGATCGGCTGCACGAGCTGGGCGCAGGTGCTGCTGAAGTTCGTGCTGAGCCATCCGGCCGTGACCTGCGCCATTCCCGGCACCGGCCGCCCCGCGCACATGGCGGACAACGCCGCCGCGGGCGCGGGGGCCATTCCCGATGCCGCGTTCTGGCGCAGGCACGCGCCCGGCATCGAGCGCTGAAGCCGCGCCGGACTACTCGAACTTCACGTTGTGCTCGCGCACGGTCGCGCCGAAGGCCTCGTACTGCGTGCGGAAGAACTCGGTGAACTTCGCGGGGCCCATGCCATAGCCTTCGAAGCCCTGCTGCACCAGCTGCGCATGCACCTCGGGCCGCTTCAGCGTGTTCTGCAGCTCCTGCGACAGCCGCTCGGTGATGGCCTGCGGCAGCCCGGGCGGGCCGAAGAAACCGGCCCACGGCGTGATGGTGAGCTTGCCGAGCCCGAGCTCGGCGCCCGTGGGCACGTCGGGCAGCAGGCCGCTGCGCTGCGGCAGCAGCGTGACCAGCGCGCGAATGCGCCCCTCCTTCACGAAGCCCGGCGCGAGCGTGCCGGTGGTGAACATCATGTGGATCTGGCCGCCGAGCAGGTCGGTCATGGCCTGCATGTCGCCCTTGTAGCGCGCGTTGACCACCTTGCGCTCGCCCAGCAGCTGCAGCATCGCAAGTTCCGAGGCACTGTTGCTCGATGCCGAGTTGTAGGCGCCGGGCCTGGCCGCCACCAGCGCGAGCAGTTCGTTCACGCTCTTCGCGGGCAGGCTGGCCGGCACCACCAGGAACATCGAGAACTGCCCTGCCGAGCTGATCGGCGTGAAGGCCTTGAACGGGTCGTAGGGCCGGGTCGGCCGCAGCGTGGGCGCGGCGACCATCGCGGTGTTGGTGCCCATCAGCAGCGTGTAGCCGTCGGGTTTCGCTGACGACGTGGCCTGCGCCGCGAGCACGCCGTCGGCGCCGGGGCGGTTCTCCACGATCACCTGCTGGCCGAGCTGCTTCGAGAGCCCTTCCGCAATGATGCGCGTGAGCACGTCGGCGCCGCCGCCAGGCGCGAAGCCGACGATCAGCCGCAGCGGCTTGTCGGGAAAGCCGCCGCCGGCGCTCCATGCCGCTGTGGCGGGCAGCACGGCCGCGGCGAGCGCGGCGAGATTGAGGTGTCTGCGTTGCATGGGGTCGCTCCTTTCAGAACAGGTGCCGCACGCCGAACTCCCAGCCCGACGAGCGCTGCCCGCCCGCCGGTGCCACGCCGCCGCTGACGACGTAGCGCGCCTGGCCGCTGTTCATGAGCCGTGCATAGGTGCCGTAGAGCGCGGTGCGCTTGGAGAGGTTGTGCACGTAGCCGATGCCGAACTGCCGCGCATCGTCGCGGCTGCGCGGCATGCCGTTGGCGTTGCGCAGGCTGTCGTCGCTGCGGTCGTCGAGGTGGGCGTAGCTCAGGCGGATGCGGCCGACCTCGAAGGCCGGGATGTGCGCGCCGATCTCGGTGGTGCCCTTGCGCACGGTGCCGCCCGCGAGCTTCACCGTCACGCGGTTGTAGAGCGCGAAGAACTTCGCGAAGCCCGCATCCCAGCTCGCGCCGATGTTGGCGTGCGTGTAATTGCCGATGGCCGCGGTGGCGTCGAAGTGCGTGCGCGTCACGGCGGCGGCGATGTCGAAGGCGCCCGAGGCGAAGCCGATGCGTGCACCGGCGAAGTTGCCGTCGTCGCGGTTCGGCGCCCTCGAGTCGTTCTCGCCGGTGCCGATCATCGCCATGCCGTAGACGCCGCCGAGCCCCGCAGGCAGCCAGTAGCTCACGGTGTTGCTGCCCGTGATGCTCGTGGGCAGCGGCCCGGTGCCGGCCCCCGCGAACGTGAGGTTGCCCGCGCGCGCCACGCCGTTGGCATTGAAGGGATCGAAGTAGATGCTGTTGTAGTGCGTGGGAATGAAGTCGCGGCCGAGCCGCACTTCGCCGAAGCGCCGGTGCGAAAGGCTCACGAAGGACATGCGGTCGAACGCGATCGGCCCGGCGGTGCCCGCACCGCTCGCCTGGTTGTTGGTGTTGCTGGCGCGGCCGCCGCCCGTGTCGGGGTTGAGGCTGGCCTCGAGCCAGAAGCCAGCGCGCAGGCCGCCGCCCAGGTCTTCGGTGCCGCGAAAGCCGATGCGGCTGGTCGAGAGCCCGCCGTTCGACAGCGCGGTGACCGAGCCCCCGCCGCCGCTGCGCGTGTGCTGCACGCCGAGGTCCATCACGCCGAACACGGTGACGCTCGACTGCGCGTGCACCGCAGCGCCCGCCAGCCCCAGCGCCGAACACATCCATAGTCTTTTCATGGTTGCCTTGTCTCCTGCTTCTTCTTTGGGTTGAACAACTACTCGGATGCGCGCAGGGCTGCGCCACCGGGGGCGGACCTGGGTCCGCGCCGGTTGCGAAAGCCGTGCGAGAAAAACCTACTGCTCGGTGCGCACGAGCACCGCGCCCTTCGAGAGCGGGCTCACGTTGCGCCGGTACTGCTGCAGCCAGCCGGTGTCGTGCATCGGCGGCGGGGCCTGCCAGTCGGCACGGCGCGCCTGCAGCTCGGCGTCGCTCAGGTCGACGTCGAGGCGGCACGCATCGAGGTCGATGGTGATCCGGTCGCCGTCGCGCACCAGGCCGAGCGGCCCGCCGAGCGCCGCCTCGGGCGAGACCTCGGCCACCACGAGGCCCTTGCAGACCAGGCCCGAGAGATGGCCGTCGGTGAGGATCGCGACCTGGTCGCCCAGGCCCGCGCCGTCGACCGCGAACACCACGCGCGAGGCACCGCCGCCCATGGCCGGGCCGCCGCAGGCACCGGCACCGCGCATCACGACCACCTGGCCCGGCACGATCTCGCCCTTCTTGAGCGCCGCGATGGCCGCATCGGACGTCCAGAAGCACACTGCCGGGCCGGTGAAGCGGCGCACCTTGCGCTCGGCGATGCCGGCCTTGACCAGGCCCGACTCGGGCGCAAGATTGCCGCGCAGCAGCACGATGGCGGGCAGCGGCGCCACGGGGCGCTCGATCGGACGGATCACCTCGGCATCGGCGACGGCGGCATCGCGCAGGTTCTCGGCCACGGTCGCGCCCGTCACGGTGCGCGCGCCGGTGTCGAGCAGCGGCGCGAGCTGCTTCATGAGCGCGCGGCAGCCGCCCGCGGCCTCGAAGGTCTCGATGCTGTGCTCGCCGATCGGCCGCACGCCCGCGAGCACCGGCGTGACGGGGCCGAGGCTTTCGAACAGGCCGTACACGTCGACGCCGCATTCGCCCTCGGTCGCCACGGCCTGCAAGTGCTTGGCCGTGTTGAGCGAAGCGCCGATGGCGAGCACCGCGCGCACGGCATTGGCGAACGCGCCGGGCGAGAGGATGTCGCGCGGCTTCAGGTCGTCCCACACCATCTGCACGATGCGTGCGCCGGCGGCGCGCACGTCGGCCATCATCTTGTCGCTGAGCGCGGCCACGGGTGCGCTGCCGGGCAGTGCCATGCCGAGCGCCTCGCAGACGATGTGCATCGAGTTGGCCGTGCCCAGGCCCGAGCACACGCCGGGCCCGCGGATCGCCTCGCGGCTCATGCCCACGAGTTCCTCGACCGGCAAGTTGCCCGTGACCGCGTGCATCGCGCCGATGAACACCTCCTCGATGTCCATGTGCCGGCCGCGGTACTCGCCGCTCGGCTGGTAGCCGCAGGGCACGAGCAGGGTCGGGATGTTGAGCCGCGCCGCCGCCATGAGCTGGCCCGGCACGGTCTTGTCGCACGAGGTGAGGCAGACCATGCCGTCGAGCTGCGCGCCCTCGACCGCCACTTCGATGTCGTTGGTGACGAGGTCGCGCGCGCCGAGCATGTAGGCGCCGCGCGCGCCGGCGCCGGTGATGAAGTCGCTCGGCGCGGCGGTGCGGATCTCGAACGGCACGCCGCCCGCGGCGCGGATCGCGGCCTTGATCTCGGCGGCCACCTGGTCGAGGTGGCTGAAGCAGGCGGCCAGCTCGGACGAGCTGTTGACGATGGCGATCTTGGGCTTCTCGCAGTCTTCCTCGGGGATGCCGAGCGCGCGCCAGTGCGCATTGCGCACCGACCAGAGGTAGGAGCCGCGGGGGAAGTTGCTGCGCAGGGGGCGGGTCATGGGCGGTCTCCGGAGGGGTTCTTCTTGGTGATCTCGATCACGCCGCGGTCGGCGTCCACGCGCACCCAGTCGCCGGTGGCGATGCATTCGAGCGGATCGCGCTCGAAGTCGGTCATCGCAGGCGCATGGGTGACCACGGCGCCGAGCGCCATCTTGGTGGTCATCTCATTGAACAGGAAGGCGGCGGGCGCGACGTTCATGAGCCGCGTCATGTGGAACATGGCCGACCAGCCCGACGAACCCTTGGCGCCGGGAAACACCAGCACCTTGCCCGCGAAGCTCTGGCCGCGCAGTTCGTGCCGCGTCTCGACGACGCTGCCGGTGCGCGGATCGATGCCGCCCCAGCCCGAGATGCGGTCGCGCGTGACCAGCGCCTCGCCTTCGGCCACGCCGCCGACGACCTTGCGGCCGCGGATGATCAACATGGTTTCGTGGTCCGTCATGGTCTTGCTCCTTCCCCCACCGGGGGAAGGTTGGGATGGGGGCAGCCAGAGCGCCCAATGGAGGCGCCGCTGGCCCCCACCCCTGCCCTCCCCCAGCGGGGGAGGGAGAAAGACAACCCACGCGCTGCGCTCATTGCATGCCCCCGTTCCACCGCCCCGTGCACGCCGCATCGATGCATTCCGCCGTGCTGCCGAACCACGCCTGCACGCCGAGGATCGCCGGCAGGTAGTGCGCCTGCTTGGCCGAGTCGAGCGCGACGGTCTTCGTGCCCTTGGGCACGGCGCGGCTCATTGCCGAGCAGCTGTCGGTCATGAGGATGCCGCCCGCGTCCTCGATGATCTTCGTGTAGCCGTTGCGGTCGGCCAGCGACTTGATCGCGCGGGGCGTGAAGATCCAGAGCTCGCAGCCGTCATGCACCTTGCGCCCCTCGATCAGCTGCGCGGCCTCCCAGATCTGCTCGATGGTGTAGTGCGGGCAGCCGAGCATCACGTACTGCACGTCGGCATCGCGGCCGGTGGCGTTGATCTTCTCGTAGGTGGCGCGGCGCTCGGCCTCGCCGTAGTGCAGCACCGCCTGCGGCTTGCGCCCGCCGAGCGCCTGCTCGAGCGTCAGCGCCTCGGGCGTGACGCCGACGATGTGGTACATCTCCACGCCGCCCGACGAAGAGGCCGCCGCGCCGAAGTGCTTGAGCCGCGGCAGGTTCGGCACCCGCGCGATGCCGCGCCGGCTGTGCACCACCGGCACGCGCTCCTGCACATGCTCGCCGATGTAATAGCCGAGCAGGCCCCAGTCCTGCACCGACTCGACCTCGATGCCCGCGTCGAGCTCGACCACGTGCGTGGCGTGGCGGTTCTCGTCGAGGTGGTAGCCCCAGTACGGAATACGGCCGGTGAGCATGGCCGCGCCGGTGCTCTCGCGCCCTTCGGTGTTGGTGCGTGCGCCGAGCACCGAGTTGCAATACACCACGGCCGACGATTCCATCCAGGCGCAGTGCTCGCCGCGCGTCGGGATATTGCCGACCTGGTAGGGCGTGCAGGTGTTCATGATCTGCGCGCCGAGGCCGGCCGCATGGCGCTCGCTGCGCTCGTAGAACTGCACGATCTCCTCGCTCACGCCCATGCGCTCGGGCTGGCCGGGATCGAAGCCCAGCTGCAGGTGGCTCGTGAAGACCTTGAACTTCGGGATCTCGACGGTCTCCTGGCTGTCGAGGCTGAATTCGGAGAACACCGCATCCATGCCGCCGCCCTTGGCGAGCGCGAAGTCGCGCTGGAACGGCGTAGTGGAAGTGATCGATGCGCAGACGTTGCGTGTCTCGACCAGCCTTTCGGCACCGAGCGCCTCACCGTAGCGCACCAGCAGGTCCATCGCCTTCTGCACGGCCGGCCCGTCGCGGCCGTCGTACATGGCTTTTTCTTCATCGCTCAGGTGCATGGCCTGTGTCTCCGTTCTTTTTCCGTCGTGGGGTTGTCTTGTTGTCGCTAGCCCGAGGTGGGCGACGGCACGTGGCCGCCGATGTCGCGCGCGATGCTGAGCGCGATGTCGTGCAACCGCGGCGCGAGTTCGTTGCGCAGCCGCTCCTCGGTGAAGACGAAGGCCGCGCCGCCGCCGTTGAGCGCCATCACTTCGCCGTCGGGCCCGACGAGCGGCACCGACACCGAATTGATCTCGCGGTGGAACTCGCCGAGCGACAGGCAGTAGCCGAGCCGCTTCGCCTCGCCGATGGCACGCGCCATGGGCGCGGCGATGCTGTCCCATTCGGGGCCGCGCAGGAGGCGCAGCGAATCGACGAGCTGGTTGCGTGCGGCCTCGGGCAGCGCCGACAGGTAGGCGCGGCCGAGCGCCGAGTTGGGCAGCGGCGCGCGCGAGCCCACGTCGAGCCGCGCCGACAGCATCGACGAGCGCGGCCGGCAGGCTTCGATCAGCACCATCTCCATGCCGTCGCGCACCGCGAGGTAGACCGAGGCGCCGACCTCCTCGGCCATGGCCTGCATGCTGGGCCGCGCGGCGGCACGCACGTCGAGGCTGCCGAGGAACACGCGCGAGAGCGACACCACGCCGGGCCCGAGCATCAGCCGGTCGGCCGCGGGCGCGCTCTTGAGCATGCCGAGCGAGAGGAGCGTCGCGACCAGCCGATTGACGGTGGCGCGCGGAATGCCGGTCATGCGCGCGATGTCGGCATGGCCGAGCACCGGCCGCTCTTCGCTGAAGCAGCGCAGCACCGAGATGCCGCGCTCCAGCGCGCTCACGGTGTCGGAGCGGTCGGCGCGCGCGTCGGCGGCGTCGGGCGACGCAGGCAGTGAGGAGGTTTCGTTTTTTTCAGTGGACATGGCAGAACCCGTTGCAAGACCCAGGACCATGCAATGTAGAGGTTCAGGCACCCGCTTCGGCCGCTGCCGCCGGCACCCCTGCGCCCTGCCCCGCACCGGCGCGCAGGTACACGCCCTGCGCGAGCAGCGCCGACTGCAGCGTGCCGATGTCGACCGCGCGCGGCGCGATGCCGCCCTGCGAGGCCAGCGCGGCAGCCACGCCCGCGGCCTGGCCGGTGATCCAGCACTGGGGTATCTCGCGCATGAAGCCGTGCGAGTTGCGGTCGCACGAGATGTGCCGGCCGCAGGCCAGCAGGCCGTCGAGCTGCTGCGGCACCAGCGCGCCGTAGGGAATGGAGATGTTCGGGAATTTCGGCGACACCGCAGGGGTCACGCCGATCTCGTCGGCCAGCGCCACGCCGTCGGGCCACTGGCTGCGCAGCACCGCGCCCACGCCGGTAAGCCGCCGCGCATGGCGCACGCCGATCTGCGGCGCGCTGAGCATCAGGTAGGCGTCCTCGAAGCCCGGCGCATGGGCACGGAAGTAGTCGAGGTGCGCGGCCATTGCGCGGTGCGAGCGCACCTCGACGGCCGTGAGGTCGTCGACGTCGAGCGCCGAGTAGCCCGACTGGCGCGGCCCCATGAACAGCGCCACGTCGTTGCGCCACGAGACGAAGGGGCGCTCGAACAGGCCGAGCTGCTCGCGGCCGCGCGCCATGAAGGCACTGAACGCCTCGGGCTGGCCGGCCTTGAACGCGATCCAGCGGTTCATGTCCACGCCGCCGAAGAGCCACGAGGTGTTCATGCAGTGGTGCACGTCGGCTTCCTCGATGTCGTTGACGAAGGCGGCGCCGGCACGCGCGAACAGGTCGCCGTCGCCGGTGGCATCGACCACCACGTCGGCCATGATCGCCATGCGCCCTTCCTTGCTTTCGAACACCACGCCCTTCACGGCGCCGTCCTGCACGATCGGGATCGCGGCCCAGGAGTGATAGATGAGCTTGACCTGGCGCTCGAGCACGATCTCCTGCGACAGCAGCTTCAGCCGCTCGGGGTCGATGGTGGGCGACCAGGTGACCACGCCGTGGTAAGCGGCGGTGCGCTGCGACCAGTGCGCGGCCTTCGCCGGGTCCTGCGAGCCCCAGTCCTCGCGCGCCGGGCCGGCGATGGCCTCGGCCGGCAGGCGGTCGAACAGTTCCTCGGCAAAGCCGCGGATCACGAGCTGGCCTTCCCAGTCGGTCATGCGGTCGATCCAGATCACGAGGCCGCCGGTAGACAGGCCGCCCAGGTGGTTGTAGCGCTCGAGCAGCGCCACGTCCGCGCCGGCCCGTGCGGCCGCCGCGGCCGCGGCCGTGCCCGACGGGCCGCCGCCGACCACCAGCACGCCGCAGCGGTGGTAGACCGGAATCTGCTTGCCGGGCTCGGCCCAGCTGCCATGGTCAGGGCGCTTGACGCGGCTGTCGCGGTCGAAGATGTCGGAGGTCAGGATGCGCTCGTCGGTGCGGACGACAGTTTTCATGGATGCGTTCTCGGCTGGACTGATTTATTCGTATTTTGATTTCACTTTCCATTTTGTCAACTTCAAACGTTAACGTTTGGGGTATTCCCTAGTAAATATGGCTTTTTATGGTTTTGAAGATCAATATACGCGCCGAAAACCAACGGAGACATTGATGAAGAAACTTCCAGGCACCCGCCGCGCGTTCAGCTCGGCGCTGGGCGCTGCGGCCCTGCTGGGGCTGGCGCCGCGCGCCTTCGCGCAGGACGCGCAGGGCTTTCCCGCCCGCGGCAAGCCGATCCGCATCGTGGTCGGCTTCACGGCCGGCGGCGGCACCGACGCGCAGGCGCGCATCGTGGCGCAGAAGCTCGGCGAAGTGCTCGGCACCGGCGTGATCGTCGACAACCGGCCCGGCGCCAGCACCATGCTCGCCGCGAGCGAGGTGGCGCGCGCCCTGCCCGACGGCCACACGCTGCTCTACGCGCCCTCGTCCACCATGGCGCAGAACCCCCACACCTTCGCCCAGGTGCCCTACGACCCGTTCAAGGACTTCACCGCCATCTCGATGGGCGGGCGCGGGCCGCTGGTGCTGTCGGTGAGCACCACGGTGCCGGCCTCGAACGTGAAGGAACTCGTCGCCTGGGTGAAGGGCCGTCCGGGCCAGGTCAGCTACGCCTCCTTCGGCGCGGGCACCTCGTCGCACATCTACGGCGAGGCCTTCGTGCAGAAGACCGGCATCGACGCGGTGCACATCCCGTACAAGGGCGGCTCCGACGCGGCCAAGGACCTGATCGGCGGGCGCGTGCAGTACATGTTCGATTCCGCCTCCTCGGCCGTCATCACCTCGGCCACCGGCAAGGTGAAGATCCTCGCGGTTGCCGCGAACGCGCGCATTTCCGCGCTGCCCGAGGTGCCGACCTTCACCGAGCAGGGCTACGCCGGCCTCGACCTGCCGAGCTGGCTCGGCTTTTACGGACCGGCGCGCATGCCGCCGGCCGTGGTCGCCACGCTCAACGCCGCACTCGCCAAGGTGCTCGCCATGCCGCAGGTGCAGGCCTTCTACCGCACCGGCGGCTACGAGGCCGGCGGCTCGACGCCCGAGGATTTCGCCGGCATCACGCGCTCGACCTACGAGCGCTGGGGCGCGATGGTGCAGCAGGTCGGGCTGGCCAAGCAATGATGGACGGCACCATGAACAGGCGCCGGCTCGCCGCGTTGCTCGCGCTGCTGCCGTTCGGCGCGCTGCCGTCGATGGCCGTTCGCGCGGCCGATGCGCCCGCCTTTCCCGACAAGGGACGCACCGTGCGCATCGTGCTCGGCCTCGCGGCCGGCGGCGCTTCCGATGCGCAGGCGCGCTTCGTCGCCATCAAGCTCGCCGAGGTGCTGCAGACGCCCGTGATCGTCGAGAACCGGCCCGGCGCGAGCTTCATCCTCGCCACCGAGGAGGTGATCCGCGCCGCGCCCGACGGCTACACCATGATGTACGCGCCCTCTTCCGTGGTGGCGCAGAACCCGCAGACGCTCGCGCAGGTGCGCTACGACCCGTTCAAGGACCTCACGCCCATCTCGCTCGGCGCGCGCGGGCCGCTGGTGCTCACCGTGCATGCGAGCGTGCCCGCACGCAACGTGCAGGAGCTCATCGCCTACATCAAGGCCAACCCCGGAAAGATCGCGTACGCCTCGTTCGGCACCGGCACCTCGTCGCACATCTACGGCGAGGCCTTTGCCCAGCAGGCCGGGCTCGACGTGGTGCACGTGCCCTACAAGGGCGGCGCCGATGCCGCGAAGGATTTTCTCGCGGGCCGCGTCCACTTCTACTTCGATGCCGCGCCCAACGCGATCCAGAACACCGCCACCGGCAAGGTCCGCATGCTCGCCGTCGCGGCGCCCCAGCCCAGCCCGCTGCTGCCCGGCGTGCCGACGATGGGCGAGCAAGGCGTGAGCGGCGTCGACATGCCGAGCTGGCTCGGCTTCTACGGCCCCGCGCGCATGCCCGCGCCCGTGGTCGCCAGGCTCAACGCGGCGCTCGCGCAGGTGCTCGCCATGCCCGCCACGCGCGACTTCTTCCGCCAGGGCGCCTACGAGGCCGAGTCGTCGACACCGCAGCAGTTGGCCGAGTTGACGCGCGCGACGTATGCGCAGTGGGGGGCGACGATCAAGCGGCTGGGGTTGGCGAAGCAGTGACGAGGCTCAGCGCAGGAAGTCGAGCACGCGCCGGTTGAACGCATCGGCGCGCTCGTACTGCGCCCAATGCCCTGCCCCGTCGATCACCGCTCCTTCGCGCTCGGCGTGCCCGGCAATCAACTGCGCCACGAGCGGCCGCGGATCGGCGGTCACGTCGTATTCGCCCCAAAGCAGCAGCTGCGGCCCGCCGATCGCGTCGAGCGCGGCCTGCAGCCCGCCGGATTGCGAGACGTCCTTGCTGCGAAAGCGCGTGCCGTGGCAGGCGATGTCGTGGATCTCGAACGCGAGCGCATCGATGGCCGCGTCGTCGTGCAGCATCAGCGCGCCGAGGTTGTGCCGCAGCGCGGCGCGCTCGGCGTCGCGGTCGGGTGCGGCGCGCCAGTTGATCATCTGCACGGCCATGCGCCGCAGCGTGCCGTGGCCGCCGCTGCCCACGAGCAGCAGGCGCCGGATGGCGCCGCGCCGCACCGCGAAGCGCGCGGCAGTAAGGCCGCCGAACGAGAAGCCGCCGAGGTCGATGGGCGTGCCCGCGCCGATCAGCTGGTCGAGCGAGCCGCCGAGCGCATCGAGCAGCGGGCCGAGCGGATCGCCGCCGGGCTCGGCGGGCGGGGGCGCATCGGAATCGTTGAAGCCCGGCATGTCGGGGAGCCACAGCGTGCGGCCGGCCGACAGCGCCTCGACGTTGCGCAGCCAGTGCATCCAGCTGCCATGGCCGCCGTGCAGCAGAACAAGTGGCGGATGGCCGCTTTCGACGTCATCGCCAAAGCGGCGCCAGCAGACGCGCACACCGCCGTGCACCACGTCATGCCGCGTGCCCAGCGTGGCGATGCGGTCGATGGCAGCGCGGGCCGCGCTCTCGTCGGAAGAATCGGAAATCGGGGAGGAAGACATCGCCCGATTCTGCCAAGGCGTGACGCGCGCTTCAGCCAGCCGCTGCGCCGAACCGGTAGCTCGACACCACGAGCCCGCCCATGAAGTCTTCTTCATGGTAGACGCGCTCGCCCGGCTCCTGCGCGGCCGCGCCCACCGCCACCATCAGCGGAATCAGGTGCTCCTCGCGCGGATGCGCCATGCGCGCCGACGGGGCCGAGGCCCAGTCCGTGAGGCGCTGCTCGCGCTCGGCGGGTTCGGCCTGCACGGCCGTGTGGTCGAGCCAGTCGCCGAAGGCCTTCGAGACCCCGTGCGCCTGCGGCCCGAAGTTGCGCAGATTGTGGTAGCTCAGGCCGCTGCCGATGATGAGCACGTTCTCGTCGCGCAGCGGTGCGATCGCGCGGCCGAGCGCGAGGTGCTCGGCAGGATCGAGGCCGCGCTTGAGCGACAGCTGCACCACGGGCACGCCGGCGTCGGGGTAGATGGCGGCCATCGGCGAGAACATGCCGTGGTCGAAGCCGCGCTCGGGGTCGATGGCCGCGGGCAGGCCCGCCGCCGCGAGCAGCACCGCCACACGCTCGGCGAGTGCGGGCGAGCCCGGCGCGTCGTAGCGCACCTCGTAGGTGTGGGCCGGGAAGCCGCCGTAGTCGTAGATCATCGGCGGGCGCGAATTGCCCTGCACCGTGAACACCGGCGCCTCCCAGTGCGCCGACACCATGAGGATGGCCGAGGGGGTGCGGCCGATCTGGCGCGGCATGTCGGCGAGCGCGGCGGCCAGCTGGTCGTAGGCGGCGCCCATCTCCTTCTTCATCCAGGGCCAGGGGCCGCCGCCGTGCGAGATGAAGTAGGTGGGCAGGCGCGGGCTGTTGTTGTTGTCGGTGGCCAAGGTGGGTGCTCCATGAAGGCGTAGCGCCGAACTGTAGCGGCGCGGCTCGCGCGGCGCAGGCCGCGGCGCCAACGCACCCTTTCGGGGCAAGGACAAGCCTGCAGGGCTACAGTCTCGGCTTCCGCTGGAGACCCCCGCCTTGTTCCGTTTCTTCGAAAAACTGATCCATCCCTATCCCGCAGCCGAGCCGGCGCTGCCGCCGACCGGCTTCTTCGCTTTTCTCTGGGCCTGCACGCGCGGCGTGCGCCTCAAGATCGCCGCGATGGCGGGGCTCACGGCGCTGATGTCGGGCTTCGAGGCGCTGTTGTTCGGCATCCTCGGGCGCGTGGTCGACTGGCTGGGCGGGCAGGAACCGTCGCGGCTCTGGGACGACCGCGGAACCACGCTGGCCTGGCTCGGCGCGCTGCTCGTGATCAGCATCGGCGTGGTGGGGCTGCAGACCATCGTGAAGCACCAGACGCTCGCGATCAACCTGCCGATGCGGCTGCGCTGGAACTTCCACCGGCTGATGCTGGGCCAGAGCATGGCCTTCTACCAGGACGAGTTCGCGGGCCGCATCACGGCCAAGGTGATGCAGACCGCGCTCGCGGTGCGCGACACCGTCTTTGTGCTGGCCGACGTGGTGGTGGCGATGGGCGTGTACATCGTCACCATCGTCGTGCTGGTGAGCGTGCTCGATGTGCAGCTGGTGCTGCCCTTCGTCGTGTGGCTGGTGCTGTACGCGGCCTCGCTCGCGTACTTCGTGCCGCGGCTCGGCAAGGTCGGCAAGGCGCAGGCCGATGCGCGCGCGCTCATGACGGGCCGCGTGACCGACGCCTACACCAACATCGCGACCGTCAAGCTGTTCTCGCACACGCAGCGCGAGGCTGGCTTCGCGCGCGACGCCATGCGCGATTTCATGCACACCGGCTACGGCCAAATGCGCCTCGTGAGCGCGTTCGAGATCGTCAACCACGCGCTCAGCATGGGCCTCACGGCGGGCATGGCGGGCACTGCGCTGTGGCTCTGGTCGCAGGGCACGGTGGGCGTGGGCGCGGTGGCGGCGGCCACCGCGATGGCGCTGCGGCTGCAGGGCATGTCGCACTGGATCATGTGGGAGATGACCAGCCTGTTCGAGAACGTCGGCAC
>CAMLCW010000020.1 GCA_946478645.1 uncultured Variovorax sp. | reverse complement strand
GCGACGCCGGCCTGATCCCGATGATGTTCCCCAACTACCAGCGCGTGGACAACCCCGAAGTGCATGCGTGGTTCGAGAAGTTCTGGGGCCAGCCGCTCGATGCGACGCCGGGCTACACCGTGGTCGAGATCATGCACAAGGCGCTGGCGCCCGACACCGATCCGCACAAGGTGCGCGGCATGTACATCATGGGCGAGAACCCGGCCATGAGCGACCCCGACCTGAACCATGCGCGGCATGCGCTCGCGAGCCTCGAGCATCTCGTGGTGCAGGACATCTTCATGACCGAGACCGCCTGGCTCGCCGACGTGGTGCTGCCCGCGAGCGCCTGGCCCGAGAAGACCGGCACGGTGAGCAACACCGACCGCATGGTGCAGCTCGGCCAGCGCGCGCTCAACCCGCCCGGCGATGCGCGCCCCGACCTCTGGATCATCCAGCAGATCGCCAACGGCATGGGCCTGCCGTGGGACTACCAGGGCGAGGAAGCCGGCGTGGCTGCGGTGTACGAGGAGATGCGCCAGGCCATGCATGCGGTGATCAGCGGCATCAGCTGGGAGCGGCTGCAGCGCGATTCGAGCGTGACCTACCCCTGCCTGAGCGAGGAAGACCCGGGCCAGCCGACCGTCTTCATCGACGACTTCCCGACCGCCGACGGCCGCGTGAAGCTGGTGCCCGCCGACATCATTCCGGCCGACGAGCGGCCCGATGCCGAGTATCCGTTCGTGCTCATCACGGGCCGCCAGCTCGAGCACTGGCACACCGGCAGCATGACGCGGCGCGCCAGCGTGCTCGATGCGCTCGAGCCGATGGCCACCGCCTCGATGAACCAGGGCGACCTGCAGAAGCTCGGCCTCGAAGCCGGCGACGTGATCACCGTGCAGTCGCGCCGCGGCGAGGTGGCGATCCACGTGCGGCGCGACGACGGCACGCCGAACGGCGCGGTGTTCGTGCCCTTCGCGTACTACGAGGCGGCGGCCAACCTCATGACCAATGCCGCGCTCGATCCGCTCGGCAAGATCCCCGAGTTCAAGTACTGCGCGGTGCGGATCACGCGCGGCGGCCAGCCGATGGCGGCGGCGGGCTACGGCACCGGGGGCGTGGCCGCGACGGTGGACTGACGCTCCGCGCAGGCGGGGCCGGGAAAACGGGCGCATGGTTTAACCTTCGCGCCCGTTTCCTTTTTCTTTCTTCTCCCAAGCCACTGCCCAACTCCCCGGCATGACGACCAAGACCAGAGTCCAGTTCCGCCTGCGCATCTACCGGGACGACAGCATCGCCATCGGCCCCGGCAAGATCGCCGTGCTGGAGGCGGTGGCCGAAACCGGCTCTATCTCGGGGGCGGCGCGCCAGCTCGGCATGTCGTACCGGCGTGCCTGGCTGCTGATCGACGAAATGAACAAGGCGCTGGCGTCGCCGGCCGTGAACACCGCGGCCGGCGGCTCGCGCGGCGGCGGCACCGCGCTCACGCCGGTCGGCGAAGAGATCGTCAAGCACTACCGCGCCATCGAGAATGCGGCCCGCCTGGCCACGGCGGCCGACGTGCGCGCGCTGACCCGGCTCCTGGCGCCCTGATCCCGCCTCCATCCTGAACCTGCCCGCGCTGTATTCCGCGGGATATCGGTGCTGCGCGGCTGCAGCGGCCCTGCTTCGGCAGTAGCGCCGGCAGGCGGCTGTGCAACAATGCCGCTGTATCGCCATGAATACGACGACATCGCTCATCGCCTCGACCGACTGGTTCCCGCTGGTGCTGTCGCTCAAGGTGGCGGCCGCCGCGACCCTGCTCGCGCTCGTGGCCGGCGTGGCGCTGGGCTGGGTGTTCGCGCGCAAGCGCTTCCCGGGCCGCACGGTGCTCGAGGCGGTGTTCATGCTGCCGCTGGTGTTGCCGCCGACTGTCATCGGCTACGCCATCCTGGTCGCCGCGGGGCGCCGCAGTCCGCTCGGCGAATGGCTGCGCACGCACTTCGACTACACGATCATCTTCAGTTGGCACGGCGCCGTCGTGGCCTCGGCCGTCGTGGCGCTGCCGCTGGTGCTCAAGTCGGCCAGCGCCGCCTTCGCGGGCGTGGACCGCTCGCTCGAAGACGCTGCGAGCACGCTGCGGCAGTCGCGGTTCTCGGTGTTCCTGCGCGTCACGCTGCCGCTGGCCTGGCCCGGCATCCTGGCCGGCACGCTGCTCGCGTTCGCGCGCGCGATGGGCGAGTTCGGCGCATCGCTGATGGTGGCCGGCTCCATCCCGGGCCAGACCCAGACGCTCTCGATGGCGATCTACGACGCCGCCCAGGCCGGGCATGACGACCTGGCGCTGCTGCTGGTGGTGGTGACCTCGCTGCTGTCGATCACGGTGCTGGTGCTGTCGAACCGTTTCTTCTCACTGCGCTGAACCTGCGAGGCACCTTCCCATGCGACCCTGGCGTTTGCTGTCGATCCTTCTGCTTGCGGTGGCGCTGATGCCCGGCCTGGCCGCGTCGCAGCAGCTCACCGTCTCGGCGGCCGCGAGCCTGACCGATGCGTTCAAGGAACTCGGGCCGAAGTTCGAGGCCGCGAAACCCGGCGCCACGGTGCGCTTCAATTTCGCCGCCTCGGGCGTGCTGCTGCAGCAGATCGCGCAGGGTGCGCCGGTCGACGTGTTCGCGAGCGCCGACCAGGAGACGATGGACCGCGGCGCCGCGCAGAAGCTCGTCGATGCGGACACGCGCCGCGACTTCGCGCGCAACGCGCTGGTGCTGGTGGAGCCGCTGCAGGGCGGCGCCGGCCTGCGCACGCTGGCCGACCTGGCGGGCCCCGGCGTCCGGCGCATCGCGGTCGGCAAGACGGCCACGGTGCCGGTCGGCCGCTACACGCGGCAGGTGCTCGAGGCGGCGGGGCTCTGGGCCGTGCTCGAGCCGAAGTTCGTGCAGGCCGACAGCGTGCGCCAGGTGCTCGACTACGTGGCGCGCGGCGAGGTCGAGGCCGGGTTCGTCTACCGCACCGATGCCGCTGCGCAGGCCGCGAAGCTCCGCGTGGTGCTCGCGCCCGGCGGCGGCGCGCCCGTGCGCTACCCGGCCGCGGTGGTGGCCGACAGCGGGCAGCAGGCGCTGGCACGCGAATTCGTCGCCTTTCTTTCAAGCGACATAGCGCGCGAGGTGCTCGCACGCCATGGGTTCGGCGCGCCATGATCGACGTCGACCTGCAGCTCACGGTGAGCGACGGTGCGCGGCGCTTCGACCTGGCGGCGCGCTTTGCGACCGACGTGCCCTTTGCCGCGCTCTACGGCCCCTCGGGCGCGGGCAAGACGCTCACGCTGCAGGCGATCGCCGGGCTGCAGCGCCCGTCGGCGGGCCACGTGCGCATCGGCGGCCGCACGCTCTACGACGCGGCGCGCGGCATCGACCTGCCGGCGCCGGCGCGCCGCATCGGCTATCTGTTCCAGCACTACGCGCTGTTTCCGCACCTGTCGGTGCGCGAGAACGTGGCGTTCGGGCTCACCGCCTGGCACCGGCGCCGGCTGCCGCCGCGCGATGCCGAGCGCGTGCAGTCGCTGCTCGAAGGCTTCGGCCTGGCGGCGCTGGCCGACAGCCGGCCGGGCAAGCTCTCGGGCGGCCAGCAGCAGCGCGTGGCGCTGGCGCGTGCGCTCGCCTGCGAACCGCAGCTGCTGCTCCTCGACGAGCCATTTGCCGCGCTCAATCCGATGCTGCGGCAAGAACTTCGCACCGAACTCGCCCAGGTGCGGCGCCAGTGGGGCATTCCGGTGCTGATGATCACGCACGACATCGACGACGTGCTCGCGCTGGCGGACATGGCCTTCGTCTACCACCAGGGGCAGGTGGTGCGCGAGATCGACCTGCACGACGCGCAGAGCCGCGACATCGCGCTGCGCGAAGCCGGCCGCGTGCCCGACGCCGAGGCCACCCCGCTGCAGCGGCGCCTGCGCGCCATGCTCATGGCGCCGCCGGCCGCCCCCGCCGGCCCGCGATGACCCTCGATCCGAAGCCGGTATGCCGCGGCGCTACGATCGCCGCATGAATCCTTCGATCGATGTCGCCGTCGTGATGCGCCGCGAGCGCGTCCACAGCCGCTGGCAATCCTGGCGCTGGATTCTCGAGAGCGTCGCCCCCGACCAGCCCGGTGCCGGCACCGAGCCGCGCCTGATCGATGCGACCGAGGATGTGCAGCGCTGGCTGCATCCCGGCTTCAAGACCGAGCTGTTCCGCGACGATGCGGAGGGCTACCACCTCAACGCCACCACGCCCGCGCCCTGCTGGTTCGTGCTGTGGCGCATGGAAGAGGCGCCCACCGTCGCCGACGAGCCGATCGCCCGGCCGGTGGTGGTGAGCCTGAGCTACAACGAGGCCGGCCGCTGGCTCGACGCGCAGGAGACCGTGGAGCAGGTGCCCGCGCCCGAGGAAGTGGTCGGGTGGATGCGCGGCTTCGTGCAGGAAAATTACGCGATGGAACCCCGGCGGCGCAAGCGCCCCGAGAGCTTCCGGCCGCTGGTCGACCGCTTCGGCAACGCGGCCAGCGTCACGACCGAGAAAAAACGCGGACGCGGGGCCGGCGATGTCTGAGAATTTCTTCGGCCGCTGGTCGCGGCGCAAGCAGGCGGCGCGCGAAGAGCCTTTGCCGCCGCCGCAAGCCGACGAGCCCGCGCTGGCAGCCGCCCCGCTGACCGCCGCAGAAGATGTGCCGGTGCCGGCCGCGTCAGCGCCCGCGCAGGCGCTCGCCGAGACGCCCGTGGAACCGCCGCCGCCCACGCTCGAGGACGCCGAAGCGCTCACACCCGAATCCGACTTTCGCCCCTTCGTGGCCAGGAGCGTGGCGCCCGAGGTCAAGAACACGGCCTTCCGCAAGCTCTTTGCCGATCCGCAGTTCAATGTGATGGACCGCATGGACGTCTACATCGACGACTATTCCCAGTCGACGCCGATTCCGGACAGCGTGCTGCGCCAGATGGCCAGCGCCAAGTTCCTCAAGCTGTTCGAGCAGGAGGAAAAGGACGAAGCCGAGGCCGAAGCCCGGGAAAGCGGCGCAGCGGCGCCGGACGTGGCACAGTCCGAACCTCCGGGAGATCCCCCCAGCCAGCCGGTCGCCGATGCGCAGCCGGCAAGCCAGACAACCGATGACCACCACGCTGATCTGCGACTGCAACCAGACGATGCCGCTCGAGCCGAAGACGCTCGGCGCGGCACTGGCTGAGACGCTGCCCCTCCATTCCGCCCTGTGCCGCCGCGAGGCGCCCGCTTTCCAGCGCGCCGTCCGCTCAGGCGACGACGTCGTCGTGGCCTGCACCCAGGAGCGGCAGCTTTTTACCGAACTCGCCGAACAGACCGAAGGCGCCACCTCGCCGATCCGCTTCGTGAACATCCGCGAGACCGGCGGCTGGAGCCGCGACGCGAAGAACGCGAGTCCCAAGATCGCTGCGCTGCTGGCGCTGGCCCGCCTGCCCGAACCCGATCCGGTGCCGACCGTGAGCTATGCGAGCCAGGGCCGCCTTCTGATCGTCGGTCCGCTCGATCAGGCCGAGCAGGCCGCGGCGCTCGTGGCCGACAGCCTGCAGGTCTCCATCTTCTCCACCGGCCCCGGCGCTGCCGGCGGTGCGCAGGAGCGCCGCTGGCCTGTGATGGCCGGGCGCATCGAGGCGCTGCAGGGCTGGCTCGGCGCGTTCTCGCTGCGCTGGACGCGCGACAACCCGATCGACCTCGACCTGTGCACGCGCTGCAACGCCTGCGTCGCCGCCTGCCCCGAGCAGGCGATCGGGCTCGACTACCAGGTCGACCTTGCCAAGTGCGGCTCGCACCGCGACTGCGAGGCCGCCTGCACGGTGGCCGGCGCCATCCGCTTCGACCGCGCGCCCGAGGCGCTCGACGCCGAATTCGACATCGTGCTCGACCTCGGCGCCAGCGCGCTGATCGACTGGCATGCGCCGCCGCAGGGTTACTTCCACCTCGCGGGCGGGCTCGCGCACGCCGAGGGCCTGGCGACGCTGCTGCGCCTGCGCGAGCTCGTGGGCGAGTTCGAGAAGCCCAAGTTCTTCGACTACAAGCAGAAGCTCTGCGCCCACAGCCGCAACGAGGTCGTCGGCTGCAACGCCTGCGTCGAGGTCTGCTCGGCGCACGCGATCTCGAGCGACAAGGCGCGCCAGCGCATCGTCGTCAATCCCCAGCTCTGCGTCGGCTGCGGCGCCTGCACCACCGTGTGCCCCACGGGTGCGCTGGGCTACACCTATCCGCGCACCACCGACCAGGGCCGCAAGCTCCGCACGCTGCTGGCCGCCTATGCCGCGGCGGACGGCCGCGATGCCACCGTGCTGCTGCACGGCGAGGAGGGCGGCCAGGCGGTGGTCGAACGCCTCGGCCGTTCCGCCCAACTCGGCCGCGGCCGTGCGGGCGGGCCCGCCGGCGTGCCCGCGCACGTGCTGCCGGTGGCGCTGCGGCATGCCGCGAGCACCGGCATCGATCTGTGGCTCGCCGCCATCGCCTTCGGCGCCGCGCAGGTGGCCGTGCTGGCCACCGGTGATGAAGCGCCCGAATACATCGCCGCGCTCCGGCAGCAAATGGCCGTGGCGCAGGCGCTGCTCGCGGGCCTGGGCTACACCGGCACCCATTTCCACCTGATCGAGGCCACCGAGCCGGCCGCGCTCGATGCGGCGCTCGCGGGCCTGCGCGTGACGCGCCAGCGGGTGCCCGCGGCCGCGGCGCGCTTTGCCACCAGCGCCGAGAAGCGCGGCACGCTCGAGATGACGCTCGACCACCTGATGGCGCAGGCGCCGGCAATGGCCGCGCCGTTGGCCGCCGAGCCGCTCGCGATCCCGCTGCCCGCCGGTTCGCCGTTCGGCGCCGTCACTGTCGACAAGGACAGCTGCACCTTGTGCCTGGCCTGCGTGAGCGCCTGTCCCGCCAGCGCGCTGCAGGACAACCAGAATGCGCCGCAGCTGCGCTTCATCGAGAAGAACTGCGTGCAGTGCGGCCTGTGCCAGACCACCTGCCCGGAGAACGCGGTCACGCTCGTGCCGCGGCTCCTGGCCGCGCCCGAACGCAAGCGGCCGGTGGTGCTCAACGAGGCCAAGCCCTGGGCCTGCATCCGCTGCAGCAAGCCGTTCGGCACCCACAAGGCGATCGAGTCGATGCTCGGCAAGCTCGCGGGCCATGCGATGTTCCAGGGCGAGGCGCTCGAGCGGCTCAAGATGTGCAGCGACTGCCGGGTGATCGACCTGTACAGCGCGCAGAACGAAATGAAGATCACGCAGCTATGAGCGATTCCCCCTTCGCGACTTCCCCGTTCGCGACCTCCGCCCTCGACGAGGAGATCGCGCGCGCCGAGGTCTACGGCCTGCTCGCGCGCCTCTGGTATGCGGCGCCCGACGCCGAACTGCTCGCCGCCTTCGAGGTGGCGCCCACCGAGGCGCCCGCGGCCGGGGCCTTCCTCGAGGAGCCGTGGCGGCAACTCGTCGGCGCGGCGCGCGCCACCGACGCGGCCGCCGTGCGAGCCGAATTCGACGCGCTCTTCGGCGGCATGGGCAAGCCCGAGGTGGTCCTGTTCGGCTCGCACTACCTGAGCGGCTTCCTCAACGACAAGCCGCTCGCGCACCTGCGCACCGACCTCGCGCGGCTGGGCCTGGCCCGCGACGACGCGGTGCCGGAGAGCGAGGACCACGTCGCCTGCCTGTTCGAGGTGATGCGCTACCTCATCGCGGGCGATGACGCGGCTGTGTCCAACCTGGCGCAGCAGCAGGCCTTCTTCTCGACCCACCTGCAGCCGTGGCTGCCCGCCATGTGCGATGCGGTCGCGCAACACCCCAAGGCCAGCTTCTATGCGTCGCTCGCGGGGTTCACGCGGGCCTTCGCCGAGGTCGAGGTCCAGGGCTTCGACATGCTCGGGTAGGGCTGCCACCCTAAGGATGAGTTCGTTGGTCGGGAATAAGGGTCTCGACTAGTATCCACATGTATGCAAATCGGTTCATATCTGGTTTGCCCCAAGCCACTCCTGGAGATCACATGCAGGACAGCCAAACGGCCGGCACCAAGCCGGCCTCGCGTCGAGGTTTCTTTCTGGGTGCCGCCAGTGCGGGCGCCGCGGTCGCAGCGGTGTCGGTGCTGCCCAAGGTCACCCCGGCCCCCGCGGCCGTCGAGGCCGCCGCACCGGCGCTGAAGCCCGCCCCTGAGAACGGCGGCGGTTATTCGCTCAGCGAACACGTCAAGCACTACTACAGGACCGCTTCGGCCTGAAGCGGACACCCACGATGCTGCTGACCAAGAAAACGAACGCTGCGCATCCTGCGCGGCAAGGCGAGCGCGGGTCGTCCGCGTTCATCCACAGCCTCCAGCGCGGCCTGTCGGGCGCGCTGCCCACCATGGACCGGCGCGCCTTCCTGCGGCGCTCGGGCCTGGGCGTGGGCGTCGGGCTGGCCGCGGGCCAGCTCACGCTGATGCGCAAGGCCGAGGCGGCCGGCGACGCACGGCCCACGGCCATCGGCGCCGGCAAGGTCGAGATCAAGCGCACCGTGTGCTCGCACTGCTCGGTCGGCTGCGCCTCCGACGCGGTGGTCGAGAACGGCGTCTGGGTGCGCCAGGAGCCGGTGTTCGACTCGCCGCTCAACCTCGGCGCACACTGCGCCAAGGGCGCGGCCCTGCGCGAGCACGGCCACGGCGAATACCGGCTGCGCTACCCGATGAAGCTGGTCAACGGCAAGTACGAGCGCATCAGCTGGGACACCGCGCTCGACGAGATCACCGCGCGGCTCAAGGAACTGCGCCAGGCCAGCGGGCCCGATTCAGTCTATTGGATCGGCTCGTCCAAGCACAGCAACGAGCAGTCGTACCTGATGCGCAAGTTCGTGAGCTTCTGGGGCAGCAACAACTGCGACCACCAGGCACGCATCTGCCACTCGACCACCGTGGCCGGCGTCGCGAACACATGGGGCTACGGCGCCATGACCAATTCGTACAACGACATGCGCAACGCCAAGGTCGCGCTGTACATCGGCTCCAACGCGGCCGAGGCGCACCCGGTCAGCATGCTGCACATGCTCCATGCCAAGGAGCATGGCTGCAAGATGATCGTGGTCGACCCGCGCTTCACGCGCACGGCGGCCAAGGCCGACGAATACGTGCGCATCCGCTCGGGATCGGACATTCCGTTCCTGTTCGGCCTGCTGCACCACATCTTCAAGAACGGCTGGGAAGACAAGCGCTACATCAACGACCGCGTGTTCGGCATGGACAAGGTGCGCGAAGACGTGCTGGCCAAGTGGACGCCCGACAAGGTCGAGGAAGCCTGCGGCGTCTCCGAGGCGCAGATGGTCAAGATCGCGACCTGGCTCAACGAGAACCGCCCCGGCACCATCGTCTGGTGCATGGGCCAGACCCAGCACTCGATCGGCAACGCCATGGTGCGTGCCTCGTGCATCCTGCAGCTCGCGCTCGGCAACGTGGGCAAGTCGGGGGGCGGCACCAATATCTTCCGCGGCCACGACAACGTGCAGGGCGCCACCGACGTGGGCCCGAATCCCGATTCGCTGCCCGGCTATTACGGCATCGTCGAGGGCTCGTGGAAGCACTTCGCCACTGCCTGGGGCGTCGACTTCGAATGGATCAAGAGCCGCTTCTCGTCGCCCGCGATGATGAGCAAGCCCGGCATCACGGTGTCGCGCTGGATCGACGGCGTGCTCGAGAAGAACGAACTCATCGACCAGGACTCGAACCTGCGCGGCGTGTTCTATTGGGGCCACGCGCCCAATTCGCAGACCCGCGGCCTCGAGATGAAGCGCGCGATGGACAAGCTCGACCTGCTCGTGGTGGTCGACCCGTATCCCTCGGCCACCGCGGCCATGGCGGCCATGCCCGGCCGGCCCGAGGACCTGAACCCCAACCGCGCGGTCTACCTGCTGCCGGCCTGCACCCAGTTCGAGACCAGCGGCTCGGTCACGGCCTCGAACCGCTCGCTCCAGTGGCGCGAGAAGGTCATCGAGCCGCTGTGGGAAAGCCGCAGCGACCACATGATCATGCAGCAGTTCGCCGATCGCCTGGGCTTCGGCAAGGAGCTCAGCAAGAACTACAAGATGCAGAAGGTCAAGGGCATGGACGAGCCCATTCCCGACGACATCCTGCGCGAGATCAACAAGTGCGTCTGGACCATCGGCTACACGGGCCAGAGTCCGGAGCGCCTGCAGGCCCACATGCGCAACATGGGCGCCTTCGACGTGCGCACGCTCAAGGCCAAGGCCGGCGTGAAGGACAAGGTCAACGGCTACGACCTCACGGGCGACTACTTCGGCCTGCCGTGGCCCTGCTTCGGCACGCCCGAGCTCAAGCACCCGGGCTCGGCCAACCTGTACGACACCTCCAAGCACGTGATGGACGGCGGCGGCAACTTCCGCGCGAACTTCGGCGTGGAGCGCGACGGGCAGAACCTGCTGGCCGAGGACGGTTCGCACTCGCTCGGCGCCGACATCACCACCGGCTACCCCGAGCTCGACCACGTGCTGCTCAAGAAGCTCGGTTGGTGGGACGAACTCACCGAGCCCGAGAAGCAGTTGGCCGAAGGCAAGAACTGGAAGACCGACAACTCGGGCGGCATGATCCGCGTGTTCATGAAGAACCACGGCTGCCATCCCTTCGGCAATGCCAAGGCGCGCGCGGTGGTCTGGAACTTCCCCGACGCGATCCCGCAGCACCGCGAGCCGCTCTACGGCACGCGGCCCGACCTCATGGCCAAGTACCCGACGCACGACGACAAGATGGCGTTCTGGCGCCTGCCCACGCTCTACAAGACCGTGCAGCAGAAGAACATCGCCGACAAGGTGGCCGAGAAGTTCCCGTACATCATGACTTCGGGGCGGCTCGTCGAGTACGAAGGCGGCGGCGAGGAGACACGCTCGAACCCCTGGCTGGCCGAACTGCAGCAGGAGATGTTCATCGAGATCAACCCGAAGGTCGCGGCCGAGAAGGGCATCCGCAACGGCGAGCGCGCCTGGGTGCACACGCCCACGGGCGCCAAGCTCAACGTGCAGGCGCTCGTGACCGAGCGCGTCGGGCCCGACACCGTGTTCATGCCGTTCCACTTCTCGGGACGATGGCAGGGCGCGGACATGATCGCCCACTACCCGAAGGGTGCGGCGCCGGTGGTGCGCGGCGAGGCGATCAACACCGCCACGACCTACGGTTACGACAGCGTGACCATGATGCAAGAAACCAAGACCACGATCTGCAACGTGGAAAAGGCATAAGGAAGCGCTATGGCACGAATGAAATTTGTCTGCGACGCCGAGCGCTGCATCGAATGCAACGGCTGCGTCACGGCCTGCAAGAACGAGAACGAGGTGCCCTGGGGCGTGAACCGCCGCCGCGTGGTCACGCTCAATGACGGTGTGCCCGGCGAGAAATCGATCTCGGTCGCCTGCATGCACTGCTCCGACGCGCCCTGCATGGCGGTGTGCCCGGTGCAGTGCTTCTACCGCACCGAAGAAGGCGTGGTGCTGCACGACAAAGATGTGTGCATCGGCTGCGGCTACTGCTCGTACGCCTGCCCGTTCGGTGCGCCGCAGTTCCCCTCGCAGGGCACCTTCGGCGTGCGCGGCAAGATGGACAAGTGCACCTTCTGCGCCGGTGGCCCCGAGGCCAACGGCTCCGAGGCCGAGTTCGAGAAGTACGGCCGCAACCGGCTCGCCGAAGGCAAGCTGCCGGCCTGCGCCGAGATGTGCTCGACCAAGGCGCTGCTGGCCGGCGACGGCGACGTGGTGGCCGACATCTTCCGCACCCGCGTGGTGCAGCGCGGCAAGGGCGCCGAGGTCTGGGGCTGGGGCACCGCCTATGGTTCGCAGCAGGCCGGCACGCCGACCAACGGGGGCCAGAAATGAAGCGGCAGGGCCTTGCGCTCGTCGGCGCGGTGCTCGCCGCGGGGTTCCTCGCAGGCTGCGGCGAGAAGCCGCAGACCAATGCGCAGGGCGTGAAGCACGATGCCGTGCCCTGGAGCGGCACCGGCACGCAGGCGAACACCGGCACGGTGTTCACCGCGCCGGACTGGAAGGTGGGCGACAAGACCGCCTGGCAGCAGCAGCTCAAGACCCGCACGCAAAACGGGCAGAACGAATACAACAAAGAAAACTGATCGGAGAGCCCATGAAGCAAGCGCTGACCGCTCTCGTTCTCTTCGCCGCGCTGGGTTCGGCCTTCGCGCAGGCGCAGCCGCCTGCGACACCGGGCACCACTTCGGCACCGGCCGCGCCCGGTGCAGGCGGCATCCGCAGCCAGAACATCTTCGAGGTCAAACCCGAAGCGAGCGCCGATCCCAACTACGCGAACCAGACCAACGGCGAGCGCATGAAGGTGCAGCCCGGCAACAACGCGCCGATGTGGCGCCAGGTCGGGCAGGGCGTGACGGGCTACAGCAGCCTGCCCGTGAGCCAGGCGCCCGAGGCCGGCAACCTGATCCAGCCGCAGGTGCAATATCCGGGCTCGCGCCGCACCACGGCCGGCGAGGCCTGGCGGCAGGTGCGCAACGACTGGATCATTCCCTACGGCGCGGCGCTGCTGTTCGTGACGCTGCTGGCGCTGGCGATCTACTACTTCACCAAGGGGCCGATCGGGCTGCACGGCAAGGAGACCGGCCGTCGCATCGAGCGCTTCACGCCGTTCGAACGGGCCACGCACTGGTCGAACGCGGCGGCCTTCGTGATCCTCGCGCTTTCGGGCATCGTGATGGCCTTCGGCCAGTTCTTCCTGATGCCGTGGATGGGCAGCACGCTGTTCGGCTGGATCGCCTATGCGCTCAAGAACGTGCACAACTTCGTCGGGCCGCTGTTCGTGGTCACCACGCTGTTCATGGTCGTCACCTTCATTCGCGACAACCTGCCGCGCGCGGTCGATTGGAAGTGGCTGAAGAGCGCCGGCGGCCTGTTTGGCGGCAAGGAAGCGCCGTCGCACCGCTTCAATGCGGGCGAGAAGCTGGTGTTCTGGGGCGGCGTGCTGTTCCTCGGCCTGTTCATCATCGGCTCGGGGCTTTTCCTCGACAAGCTGCTGCCGGGCTTCGTCTACACGCGCGGCCAGATGCAGGTGGCGCACATGGTCCACGGCGTCGCGACGATGCTGATGATGGCCGTGATCATGGGCCACATCTACATCGGCACGCTCGGCATGAAGGGCGCCTACAAGGCCATGCGCACCGGCTATGTCGACGAGACCTGGGCCAAGGAACACCACGAGCTCTGGTACGACGACGTGGCGGCGGGCAAAATCCCGAGGCAGCGTTCGCAGCCGTCCGGCACGGCCGCCCCCACTGCCGCAGTCCGGGCGCCGCAGCCCGCCGAAGGAAGGTCGTCATGAAGAAGAAGCCGTTCTCCTCGCCCCTGAACCTCTGCGCGCTGGCGCTCGCGCTCGCCGCGCCGATGGCATGGGCCAAGCTGCCCGCGCCGCCGTCCACGCCCGAAGCCAAGGCCAAGGCGGCCGAAGCCGCGGCCAAGACCGCATGGAGCGGCAAGGTCGATGCCTACAAGCTCTGCATGGCCCAGGACCGCGTCGCGGCGGCCTACCGCGCGAGCGCGGCGGCGGCCGGCAAGACCGTGCCCGCTGCGCCGGCCGCGCTGCCGGCCTGTGCCGATCCCGGCCCGTTCGCCTACACGCCGCCGCAGGAAGCGAAGCCGCTCGAGGTCTCGGGCGCGCATTCGCCGGCCGACACGGCCGCGTCGCCGCCCAGCACCGTGCAGCCCGCCGCCGTCACCAATCCCACGCCGAAGGCGCAGTGAGCGCAGCGGCGTCGCCGGTGCCGCCGCTGCCGCGCCTGACCCAGGCCCGCGCCGCGCTGACGCGCGAGGTCGAGGTGATCGACGAGCACGGCGCGCGCGGCACGGTGTCCATCCCCGCCGAGCGCGACCTCACGGTCTACGTCGACCGGCGCGAACTCGTCACGCTCATGACGCTCGGCGCCCAGCCCGAACTGCTCGTGCTGGGCTACCTGCTGAACCAGCGCCTCATCGAATCGGCCGCCGACGTCGAGTCGGTCACGGTCGACTGGGAGGTCGGCGCGGCCGCGGTGCGCACGCATGCCGGCATCGACCGCATCGAGGAGCGCACCGCGAAGAAGGTCGTGACCACCGGTTGCGGCCAGGGCAGCGTGTTCGGCGACCTGATGGCCGACATCGACAAGCTCCAACTGCCGCCCACGCGCATGACGCAGGCGCAGCTCTATGCGCTGGTCAACGCGATCCGGCTCCAGGAGAGCACCTACAAGTCGGCCGGCTCGGTGCACGGCTGCGCGCTCTTCACGCTCGACGCCGACGCCACCGGTGCCACGATGCACTGCTTCGTCGAAGACGTGGGCCGCCACAACGCGATCGACACCATCGCGGGCTGGTGCGCCATGCAGCCGCCGGGCGCGCTCGCGGGCGACCGCGTGTTCTACACCACCGGCCGGCTCACGAGCGAGATGGTGATCAAGTCGGCCCAGATGGGCGTGCCGATCGTGGTCTCGCGCAGCGGCATCACGCAGATGGGCCACGAGGTGGCCACCCGCGTGGGCCTGTGCGCGATCGGCCGCGCGACCAACCGGCACTTCGTCTGCTATGCGGGCGCCGAGCGGCTGGTGCTGCAGCCCGAACTCGCGCGCCGCACGCCGGCCTAAGCCGGCTCGCGCCGGAAGCCCGCCGAGGCGTTCATCAGCTCGCGTGTGTAGTCCTCGCGCACCCGGTGGCCCGCGAGGTCGGAGCCCGAGAGCATTTCCACGGTGCGCCCCCGCTGCATGACCATGAGCCGATCGCACATGTGCGTGACCACCGCCAGATCGTGGCTGACCATCACGAAACTCAGCCCACGTCTTTCTCGCAAGGCCTCGAGCAGGTTCAGCACCTCGGCTTGCACCGAGGCGTCGAGTGCCGACGTGGGCTCGTCGAGCAGCAGCACCTCGGGCTCCAGGATCAGCGCGCGCGCGACTGCGATGCGTTGGCGTTGGCCCCCCGAGAGCTGGTGCGGATAGCGAAAACGGAAGCTGCTGCCCAGGCCGACCTCGTCCAATGCCTGTTCAATGCGGCCCTCGGCGTCGCCGATGCCATGGATCGCAAGAGGCTCCGCGAGGATCCGGTCGACCGTTTGGCGTGGATGCAACGATCCATACGGGTCCTGGAACACCATCTGCACGCTGCGGCGGAACGCCTTGCTGCCGGGCGCGGGCAGGGATGACGCGTTGCCGGGCGGGCCGACCAGCGCGACGGTCCCCGACCGGCGAGGTGCCAGCCCGCACAAGGCGCGCAGTACCGTGGACTTGCCCGAGCCCGACTCGCCCACGATGCCAAAGCTTTCGCCGGGCGCCACCACGAAGCTGGTGTCATGCACCGCGATGAAATCGGCGAAGCCCACGCGCAGGTGATCGACCGCGATGCCGATGCGGCCGCTGCGCCGCGCGGCCACACCGTCGGCGCGCGCCGTCACAGCGCCCACTCCGGCTGCCGGTCGAGCACCGGCAACGGATGGCGGCTGGCGCCGAGCCGCGGCAGGCAGTCGAGCAGTCCGCGCGTGTAGGGATGCCGCGCATCGGCCATGCCGCCGGCCGGCAGCTCTTCGACCACGCGCCCGGCATACATCACGAGGATGCGGTCGCAGAAGGTCGAGACCAGACGCAGGTCGTGGGAGATGAAGATCAGTCCCATGCCGCGCTCCGCCACCAGCCGGTCCAGGATCGAGAGCACCTGCAGTTGCACCGTCACGTCGAGTGCCGAGGTCGGCTCGTCGGCGATCAGCAGCTCGGGCTCGGCGATCAGCATCATCGCGATCATCGCGCGCTGGCCCATGCCGCCGGAAACCTCGTGCGGGTACAGCTTGAACACGCGCTCGGCCTGGTCGATCTGCACCGCGGTCAGGGCTTGCAGCGCACGCTCGCGCGCTTCGCGTGCCGACACGGCCGCATGCGCACGCAGCGCCTCCACGATCTGCGCACCGATGGTCATCACAGGGTTGAGCGAGAACTTCGGGTCTTGCAGCACCATGCCGATGCGCCCACCGCGCAAGGCGCGGCGTTCCTTGGGCCCGCAGCGCAGCAGGTCCTGGCCACGAAAGGCCAGGCGCTCGGCCGAGACCCGGCCGCCGGGTGCCGTCAGTCCCAGGATCGCGCGGCCGGTCTGGGACTTGCCCGAACCCGATTCGCCCACAATGCCCAGGCGCTCCCGTCCGAGCGTGAACGAGACGCCGCGCACGGCCTCGGTCATGCCACCGCCGCGTGCCGGGAACGCAACGCGCAGGTCGCGCACGTCCAGCATCGGCTCGGCGGTGATGGATGCAGAACCGTCGCTCATGTGTTTCCTTTCGGATCGAGTGCATCGCGCAAGCCGTCGCCCAGCAGGTTGAAGGCCAGGCTGACGATGCAGATGGCCGCGCCCGGAGCGGCAGCCACCCACCAATGGTCGAGCAGGAACTGCCGCCCGTCGGCGATCAGTGCGCCCCATTCGGGCATCGGCGGCTGTGCCCCGAGGCCGAGGAAGCCGAGCCCGGCCGCGGCCAGGATGATGCCCGCCATGTCCAGCGTGACGCGCACGATGACCGAGGACAGGCACAGCGGCATGACGTGGCGCAACACGATGCGCCAGGCCGGCGCGCCGATCAGGCGCACCGCGCTGATGTAGTCGGCCTGGCGGATGGTCAGCGTCTCGGCGCGTGCGATGCGCGCGTACGGTGGCCACGAGGTGATGGCGATCGCGATCACGGCGTTCTCGATGCCCGGGCCGAGCGCGGCCACGAAGGCGAGCGCCAGGACCAGCCGCGGGAACGCAAGAAAAATATCGGTGATCCGCATCAGCACCGCATCGAGCCAACCGCCCGCATACCCGGCCGCCGTGCCCACCACGAGGCCGATGGGGGCTGCCAGCACCGCTACCAGCACCACCACGTAGAGCGTGATGCGCGAGCCGTGTATCAGGCGTGAAAGGATGTCGCGCCCCTGGCCGTCGGTGCCGAGCCAGTGTGCGGTCGAAGGCGGCAGCAGGCGCTGGGTCTGCAGGTCGCCGACATAGGGCGAGTAGGGCGAAAGCCAGTCGGCGAACACCGCCACCGCGATCAGCGCGAGCACGATCGCAAGCCCGGTTACAGCGAGGCGGTTGCGTGCGAAGACGCGCCATGCGCCATAGGTGCGGCCCAGCGCGGCCTGGCGCCGGGATTGCGGCCGGTCGGACATCAGCCAGTCGTGCAGGCCGGCGATGCGGCCCACGTGGGAGGGAGGGCGAGAGGTGCTCATGGTCGGGTCCGGGGGTCGAGTTGGCGGTACAGCAGGTCGGACAACAGATTCAGGCCGATGAAAACCGAGCCCACCACCAGCGTTCCGCCCAGGACCGCGTTCATGTCCGCGTTCTGCAGCGAGTTGGTGATGTAGAGGCCCAGGCCCGGCCAGGCGAACACGGTCTCGGTCAGCACCGAGCCTTCGAGCAGGCCGGCATACGACAGCGTCACCACGGTGACCAGCGGCACCATCGCGTTGCGCAGTGCGTGGCGCCAGATGATGCGCCGCTCGCTCAGGCCCTTGGCACGCGCGGCGACGACGTATTCCTGCGCCAGCTCGTTGAGCATGAAAGAGCGCGTCATGCGGCTGATGTAGGCCAGCGAGAAATAGCCCAGCAGCGAGGCCGGCAGCACCAGGTGCCACAGCGCGCTGCGGAACGCCTCCCACTCGCCCTGGCGCGCCGTGTCCAGCAGCAGGAAGCCGGTCTGCGGCGTGAACGAATAGGCGTGCATCACATCGATGCGTCCGGGTCCAGGCACCCAGTCGAGCTTGGCGTAGAACAGCACCAGCGCCATCAGCCCGAGCCAGAAGATCGGCACCGAGTAGCCGATCAGGCCGATCACGCGCACCAGGTGGTCGGCCATGCCGCCGCGGCGCACGGCGGCCCAAACGCCCATCGGAATGCCGAGTCCGGCACCGATCAGGATGCCGAACGTGGCAAGCTCGATGGTGGCCGGAAAGGTCTGCGCGATGTCCGTGAGCACCGGGTTCGATGTGAGCACCGAGGTACCGAAGTCGCCCCGCACCGCCTTGCCGAGGTAGATGGCGAACTGCTCGAGAAGGGGCTTGTTGAGGCCCAGTTCCTCGCGCGTGCGTTCGATCACGTCGTCGGGTGCCTGCTCGCCCACCAGCGCCAGCACGGGATCGACCGGAATCACCCGGCCGATGAAGAAGGTCACGGCCAGCAGGCCGAGGTAGGTCACCAGGACCACGGCGGCAAAGCGCAGCACCGCCGCGGCACGGCGCCGCAGCCGGGTGGCCGCGCCGGCCGTGGGATTAGTGGCGTTGTTCACGAGCGTGCCCATGCAGCGTGCAGGTCGCGCGGATCAGCTCACTTGCTGACCAGCGAAAGCCGCGTCAGTCCGGAGGTCTCGCCGAGCCGATATCCCTTCACGTTGCTGCGCAGGGCGGCGGTATCGATCTGCTGGTAGAGCACCACGTACGGGCTCGTGGCCCGAACCTCGGCCTGCAGCTTCTCGTAGATCGCCTTGCGCTTCTCGGGATCGCGCTCCAGCGCTGCGGCCTCGACTTGGCGGGTCAGGGCGGGAATCTCCCAGGCATTGCGCCAGGCCAGCGGCTTGACCTTGGCGTCGTCCGAGTTGTCGGGATTGCGTGCGAAGGTGCTGGCGTTGGTGTGCGGATCCCAGTAGTCGGCACCCCAGGCGCCGATGTACATGTCGTGCTGGCGCGCGCGGTACTTGGTCATCGTCTGCTTGCCGTCGCCCGGGATCACCTCGACATCGATACCGGCGCGCTTGGCGGTCTGCTGGAAGTTCTCGGTGATGCCTTGGATCGGCTGCGTCGTCCGCATGTCGATGGTCACCTTGAAGCCATCGGCCAGGCCCGCCTTCGCGAGCAGCGCCTTGGCCTTCGCCACGTCGAACTTGTAGGGCTCTTCGGTGCTTGCGCCGAGCAGGCCGACCGGCAGGAAGTTCTGGTGGATCACGCCGATATCCTTGATCAACACCTTGCCGATGCTGTCGTAGTCCACCAGCCACTTCAGGGCTTCGCGCACCTCGGGCTTGGCGAGGTTGGGGTTCTTCTGGTTCAGGCCGATGTAGACCACGGTGCCACGCGGGGTGGAGGTGACCGCGAGGTCCTTGTTGCCCGCAATGGCCGCGAAATCCTGCGGCTGCAGATTGCGCGCAATGTCGACATCGCCCTTCTCGAGCAGCAGCCGCTGCGTCGAGGCTTCCTTCACGTGCCGGTAGATGACCCGCGCCAGCTTGGCCTTCGGCCCCAGCGTGTAGTGCTCGTTGCGTTCGAACACCGCGATCTCGTTGGGGCGGTAGTCGCGCAGCTTGTAGGGGCCCGAGCCCGCGAAGTTGGTGCGGAGCCAGCCGTTGCCGAGGTCGCCGTCCTTCTCGTGCGACAGCACCAGCTTCTTGTCGATGATCGCGGCCACGTTGGAGGTGAGGCAGTTCAGCACCAGCGTGGGCGCGTAGGGCTTATCAACCTCCATGGTCAGCGTCAGCGGGCCGGTCTGCCGGACCTTCTCGCGCACGTTGTCCTTGGTCAGGCCGAACTGGCGCAGGATGAAGGCCGGCGACTTGTCCATCAGGATCGAGCGCTGCAGCGAGAACACCACGTCCTCGGCCGTCATCGCGTTGCCGGAGGCGAACTTGAGGTTCGGCTTCAACTCGAACGAATAGGTCTTGCCATCCTCGCTGACCGACCAGTTCTTGGCGGCATCGCCCCGAAGCGTGGACAGGTCGTCCAGCTTGGTTCGAACCAGCCGGTCGTAGCCGTTGCCCGTGAACTCGCCCGCCGTGACCTCAAAGGTCTCGCCCGGGTCCATGGTGATGATCTGGTCCAGCGCCCAGGCCACCACCAGCGTGTCCTTCGGCGTCGCCGCGAGCGCGCTGGACGGCAGTGCGAAAACGGCGGCGAGCCCCATGGTCAATGCCGGTCGAGCGAATGTTCTTTGCATAAGTCCCCCTGATGAGTTTTTGAATAACCCGATCGGTTCTCGTTACCGTGGCGCTCTGCGGGCGCCGCCGGGGCGTCCACGGCTCACCCATGTAAATGAATGAGAACTTTCGGTCTGCCTGAAGATGGTACGGGCAGGGCAGCGGGCGTGGCTTAAACCGCTGCCAGCAGATACATCAGAAATCCTAATGGATCAGGCTGTGCTTGGCACGCCGAAGCGCTGCTCGAGGTAGGCCAGCAGCGTCATCAGTCCCTGGGCTTCGCCGCCGATCGGCACACCGGGGCGCCGGAGTTCGTTCCATGCGTACAGGTCCAGATGCAGCCAGTCGATCTCCGACGGCACGAAATCGGCGAGGAACAGCGCCGCCAGGATCGATCCGGCGAACGGACCGCGGCCGACATTGGCCACATCGGCCACGTCGCTGTCGAGGAAGGCGTGATAGTCCTCCCACAGCGGCAGGTGCCACACCGGGTCGTGCAGCGACAGTCCGCGATCGACCAGCGCACGCGCCAGTGCCATGTCACGGCAGTAGAGCGCCGGCAAGCGCGGACCCAGCGCGACGCGCGCGGCCCCGGTGAGGGTGGCCAGGTCGATCATCAGCTCGGGTTTGCGTTCGGCGCCGTAGGCCAGCGCGTCGCACAGCACTAGCCGACCTTCGGCGTCGGTGTTGCCGACCTCTACCGTGCGCCCGGTGCGCGTGCGGATCACGTCGCCCGGACGCATGGCGTTGCCGGCCACCGCGTTGTCCACGGCCGGGATCAGCACCCGCAGCCGTACCGGCAAACCGCTTGCCATCACCAGTTGGGCGAGCGCCAGCGCGTGGGCGGCGCCGCCCATGTCCTTCTTCATCATGCGCATGCCATCGGCGGTTTTCAGGTCGAGGCCGCCGGTGTCGAAGCACACGCCCTTGCCGACGATCGTGACCGCACGCGCGCGCGGCGGTCCCCAGGTGAGTTCGATCAGGCGCGGTGCGCGTGTCGAGGCGCGGCCCACGGCGTGGATGGCAGGGAAGCCCGCGCCGAGCAGCCGGTCCCCGACGATCTGCCGGCAACTGGCGCCGAAGGTCTGCGCGAGCGCACGGGCCGCTTCGCCGAGTTCGACCGGCCCCAGATCTTCGGCCGGCGCATTGACCAGGTCACGCACCAGGCAGACCGCGTCGGCCAGGAGCGCGCCGCGCCGGGCCGCCGCAGTGGGCGCCAGCTGCAGTGTGGGCGCGGCCGTCGCACGCGTTCCAGTCTTGTAGCGGGTATAGCGGTATGCCCCGAGCCGCCACGACAGTGCCGCGGCCTGGGCGTCGAGTGCCAGCCCGTCGCTGCCGAGCCGATAGGTGCCCGGAGGAAGGCCGCCCGGCAATGCGGCCAGCGCATGTGGATGGTTGGGCGCAGTCACGCCGGCCCACACGCTGCCCAGGGCAGCACGGGCGTCGGGCACCAGGACAATGCTCCCCGGCTTGCCGTCGAAGCCATGGTCCGTGAGCCAGCGCCGCGTGTTTGCATCGGTGCGCTGCATCGCGGCGGCCAGCCCGGCGCGGTCGACGACGTGGATGGGCACGGCGCCGGGTGTGGGTTTCCTGAACTGGATCGACATGGAAATGATCTCCCTTTTTTGTTGGTACCGTCGTGCTGTTGTGTGCGACGCGTTGGGAGCATGCTAATGGCGGGCTCTCCTAACCGGGTTAGCCCTCCTTCTGCTCAAGAATTGGCGGCTACGGCGCGCACCACATCGCCCGCAAAGGCGAAATTGCCCCCGCCGAGGTGATGAATCGTCTGCAGCGCCGCATTGCCCTCATCGAAAAGCCAGTGCCCGTCCCTGAAGATGCGCGCATCGGCGGCCGCGCCGACGACCTCGGCGAAGCAGGTGTCATACGCGTCTTCAGCGTGCCGCTCGGGAATCAGCCGGCATTCAAGCCAAGCCGAGCAACCGGTCGTCAGCACGGGCAGCGCGAGCACTGAACTGGTTTCGGAGCCGAGGCCGAAGTGTTCGAATTTGTCCAGCGTTCGACCGCTCGTGCTGCCGACTGCATAGGTCAGGTCGACCAGAGCGCGACCGGGCAGGCAGATGGCGAAGGTGCCGCTGGCCGCAATCAACTCGCGGGTGAAAGTCTGTTTGTCGATGACAACGGCAATGCGCGGCGGCGTGAATTCCACCGGCATCGACCAAGCCGCCGCCATGATGTTGCGGCGGGTGCCGTCCGAACTGGTGACCAGCACGGTCGGGCCATGGTTGAGGAGGCGACAGGCATGCGCCAGCGCGACGGGAAGGAAATTGTGGGTGTTCGGCATGTCGGCGATTGGACATCAGGAAAGACAACGCCGTGCTGCAGCGCAGACCGGATGCGAGCACCACGAAATGTGTTGCTGAGATCGAATTTATATCGCTTTCGCTTATGGCTTCAGCTTCTTAAAGTCGCCTGACCCTGAACCACGCTATCAAGAGGACACCATGACCGAGCCATCGCAACGCATCCCGTTTCACCTTGCCTTCCCTGTGCGCGACATCGCAGAAGCACGTGCCTTCTACGGCGACCTGCTGGGGTGTCCTGAAGGCCGCAGTGCTCCGGAGTGGGTCGACTTCGACTTCTACGGCCACCAGATCGTGGCGCATCTGGCACCAGAAGAGTGTGGGCACAAGCAGAGCAGCGCCGTGGACGGCCACGACGTGCCGGTGAGGCATTTCGGCGCCATCTTGCCGATGGCGCAATGGCAGGCCATAGCCGACAAGCTGGTGGCGAACAAGACCGACTTCGTCATCGAGCCGTACATCCGCTTCAAGGGCGAGCCCGGCGAACAAGCGACCATGTTCTTCCTCGACCCGTCGGGCAATGCCATCGAAATGAAGTCCTTCGCCGACCTCGGCTCGCTGTTCGCCAAATAGAGGGTGCTTCGATGAAAACGAAATCGCTGGTTCTCGCAAGCCTTGCCACTGCCTTGCTGTCCTTTGCCGGGTCGGCGGCTGCGCAGACCGACACCTTGAAGAAGATCAAGGACTCGGGCGTCATCACAGTCGGCGTCCGCGATGCGTCGGGCGCCATGTCATTCGCCGTGGGGTCGGGCAAGTACACCGGCTTCCATGTCGAAGTCTGCGAGCGCGTGATCGCAGACTTGAAGAAGACGCTTCAGCTCGACAAATTGGAGGTGAAGTACCAACTGGTCACGCCGCAGAACCGCATTCCGCTGGTTCAAAACGGCACGGTCGACATCGAGTGCGGAACGACGACCAACAATGCCGCACGCCAGCGAGACGTCGCCTTTGCCCCGACGCTGTACGTCGAGGGCGTGCGCGTTGCGGTCAAGGCGGCGTCCGGCATCACTTCGACAATGCACTTGCAGGGCAAGACTGTGGCGGCGACGACGGGCAGCACGTCCGTGCAATTACTGCGTAGATTGAAGAGCGACGCGACCGAGGTCTCCGCCAAAGACAACAGCGAAGGCTTTCTGTTGCTCGAGACGGGTCGCGCCGACGCCTTCGTGGCAGACGGCCAGATTCTGGCGACGCTGATCGCCAAGACCAAGGACCCCGCGCAATACAGGCTGCTGGACCAAATACTGAGCACTGAACCCATCGCCATCATGCTGCCGAAGGGTGATCCGGCCTTCAAGCAAGAGGTCGACCGGAGCATCGTGTCGCTGGCGAAAAGTGGCGAGGCCGCGCGGATTTATGACAAGTGGTTTCTGAAACCGATCCCGCCGCAAAACGCAGTCGTGGGCCTGCCTGCGAACGAGATGACCAAGGCTGCGTGGGCCAAACCCAGCGACAGACCGATGGAGGCGTACGAGGGACGCTAAGCGCGGGTGCGCTGACGAGCCTTGCTCGACTTGCTGCGCGGCGCTCCTGGGTGGGGGGCGGCGGCCTGCGAAGCCTCCACCAGGCAGTGCGAGAACTGGGTCACGATCGGCGAGCTCGTGCCGGCGCGCCGCTGGAGCAACCCGATTTCCCGATAGAAGGTGTCTTCGCCCAAAGACACCATGCGGACGCTGTCGGGCAACGGCAGATGGGCTTCGACCAGCGGTACGAGCGCGACGCCCGCGCCGTTTGCGGCCAGCTGGATGAGGCCGGAGATCTCGTCCAGTTCGATCGCCTCCTCCACCGTGATGCCTTGGCGTCGCAGAAAGGCTTGCACCATGCGGCCGCCGAACGAGGCGCGCTCGTACCGAAGAAAGGGCTGCGACGCCAGCAACGCACGCCAGTCTTTCCGGTGCGAGCCATCCTTCCGGGCGATCAGCACAAAGGGTTCGTGGCACAGCGCCTGCCAGGTCATGTCTGGCGGCATGCCGAACGGTGGTCGAATCATCACGGCCGCATCGATCTTTCCGGCGTCCAGATCGTCCATCAGGCGCAGCGACACGCCCGGCGTCACATGGACGCGAACCCGTGGAAGCTTTTTCTGCAGGTTCTCGAGCGCCCGCACAACCAGTGTCGGCTGCGCTGAGGCGATGGCACCCAGGCGCAACAAACCGCGCGTCGACGGGTCATCGGGCGGGTCGCCCAGCTTTGCGTAAAGCGCGCAAATGGCCTCCGCCCGCTCATGCACCGTCTGGCCGGCACTGTTGAGCGTCGCAGAGCGTCCGGTTCGGTCGAACAAGGAGAAGCCCAGGCTTTCCTCGATACGCCGGATCTGGCTGCTCACGGCCGACTGAGTCAGGCCTACGTGCGCGCCGGCCGATGCAAACGTGCCGTACTTGCAAACGGCGATGAAGGTCTTGAGCTCGGTGATCATTGTCAAAGCATGTCGAGGATGGGCGGAAAGAGCAACTCTGCCTGGCCCTGGCTTTCGTCCAGAGACCCCGAAATGGGACCGGCGCTCCGCCTCGGCTATCGTCTCGCCCATGAATGCCCCCCTCCGCCTTGGCTGGCGCACCCTTCGGCGCGATCTGCGCGCCGGCGAACTGCGCCTCTTGATCGTTGCCGTGCTGCTGGCCGTGGCCGCACTCACGGCGGTCGGCTTCTTCGCCGACCGGCTGCAGGGCGGGCTGCAGCGCGACGCGCGGCAACTGCTCGGCGGCGATGCGGTGGTGGTGAGCGACAACCCCACGCCCGAGAGCTTCGTTGCCCAGGCCCGCGCCGTCGGGCTCGAAGGCACGAGCACTTACGGCTTCCCGACCATGGCGCGCGCCGACGAGGCGCAGGGCGGCGCGAGCAAGCTGGTGGCGCTGAAGGCGGTGACCGCGGGCTATCCGCTGCGCGGCAACCTGCAGACCGCGAACACGGCCGATGGCACCGGCGCCATCACGCGCGACATCCCGCCGCCGGGCGAGGCCTGGGTCGACGCGTCGCTGCTCGATTCGCTCGGGCTCGCGATCGGCGACACGCTGCTGCTTGGCGATGCGGGGCTTCGCATCGGCCGCGTGATCACGCTCGAGCCCGACCGGGGCGCGGGCTTCATGAGCTTTTCGCCGCGCGTGATGCTCAACCAGGCCGACGTGCCGCGCACCGGGCTCGTGCAACCCGCGAGCCGCGTGAGCTACCGCTACGCGGTGGCAGGCGACGATGCTGCCGTGAAGCGCTTTTCCGACTGGGCGGAAGCGCTCATCAAGAAGGGCGAACTGCGCGGCGTGCGGCTCGATTCGTTCGAGGGCGGACGGCCCGAAATGCGCCAGACGCTGGACCGCGCCGAGAAATTCCTGAGTCTGGTCGCGCTGCTCGCAGCGCTGCTCTCGGCCGTGGCAGTGGCGCTGGCGGCACGCGGCTTTGCGGCGAACCACCTCGACGACTGCGCGATGCTGCGCGTGCTGGGCCAGAGCCAGCGCACCATCGCGCTGGCCTATGCGTTCGAGTTCGCGATCGTCGGCATCGTGGCCAGCGGCCTTGGCGTGGCGATCGGTTTCGGCGTGCACTACGTCTTCGTGGTGCTGCTCTCGGGGCTGGTCGAGACCACGCTGCCCGCGGCCACGCTGTGGCCCGCCGCCTTCGGGCTTGGCATGGGGCTGACGCTGCTGTTCGCCTTCGGGCTGCCGCCGGTGCTGCAGCTCGCCAAGGTGCCGCCGCTGCGCGTGATCCGGCGCGACGTGGGCGGGCTCAAGCCCGCGTCCCTCGCGGTGCTCGGCATCGGCGTGGCCGGCTTCGCGGCGCTGCTGGTGGCGGCCAGCAGCGACCTGAAGCTCGGCCTGATCGCGGTGGGCGGCTTCGCGGGCGCGGTGGCGCTGTTCGCGCTCCTGAGCTGGCTCGCGGTGAAGATCCTTCGCCGCAGCGTCAACGAAAGCACCGCGCCGCGCTGGCTGGTGCTGGCCACGCGCCAGATCTCGGCCCGGCCGGCCTATGCGGTGGTGCAGGTCAGCGCGCTCGCGGTGGGCCTGCTCGCGCTGGTGCTGCTGGTGCTGCTGCGCACCGACCTCGTGGCGAGCTGGCGCCAGGCCACGCCGGCCGACGCGCCGAACCGCTTCGTGATCAACGTGATGCCCGACCAGAGCGAGGCGTTTCAGAAGACCCTGCGCGACGCCGGCGTGGGCAAGTTCGACTGGTATCCGATGATCCGCGGCCGGCTCGTGGCCGTGAACGGCAAGCCGGTTTCGCCCGACGACTACACCGAGGACCGCGCCAAGCGCCTGGTCGATCGCGAATTCAACCTGAGCAACAGCGCCGAGGCGCCGCCGCACAACAGCATCGTCGCCGGCGCATGGACGCCCGAGGCGCCCAACGAGGTGAGCGTGGAAGAAGGCCTGGCCGAGACGCTGGGCCTGAAGCTCGGCGACACGATGCGCTTCGACATCGGCGGCATGCAGAACGATGCGCGCATCACGTCGCTGCGCAAGGTCGACTGGGGCTCGCTGCATGCCAACTTCTTCGTGATGTACACGGTGAGTGCCTTGCCCGAGGTGCCCGTGACCTACATGGGCGCCTTCCGTGCCCCGGAGACACGGGGTTTCGACAACGCACTCGTGCGCAGCTTCCCGAACGTGACCAACGTCGACATGAGCGCCACCATCAACCAGGTGCAGCGCGTGCTCGACCAGGTGATCCGCGCGGTGGAGTTCCTGTTCGGCTTCACGCTCGCCGCGGGGCTGGTGGTGTTGTTCGCCGCAGTCACGGCCACGCGCGAAGAGCGCGCGCGAGAGTTCGCGGTCATGCGTGCGGTGGGTGCGCGCGCGAGCCTGCTGCGCCAGGTGCAGCGCGCCGAACTCGCGGGCGTGGGCCTGCTCGCGGGCTTTCTCGCGAGCGTGGTGGCGTCGGCCATCGGCTGGGGCCTGGCGCGCTACGTGTTCGATTTCACCTGGACCGCGTCGCCCGTCGTGCCGCTCGGCGGTGCGGCCGCGGGCGCGGTGCTGGCGCTGG
>CAMLCW010000019.1 GCA_946478645.1 uncultured Variovorax sp. | reverse complement strand
CCCCCCAGTGGGGGGAGGCGGCTACACGAAGTGAGCCGCTTCGGGGGGCGTCTTATGCCTCGGATTGGATGCCCTTCATGATGATCACGCCGCCCAGGCGCGCGGTATCGGCGCGCATGCGCCGCGCCAATGCCTCGGGCGGGCCGGGCTGGGCCTGCCAGCCGGTCTTGAGCAGGGCGGCCGCGACCTCGGGCGTGCTGATCACCTGCGTCAGCGCAGCGTTCAGGCGGGCCACCGCGGCCGGCTTCATGCCCGCGGGCGCGGCGAGCGCGGTCCAGATCTCGAGGTCGGCGCCGCGCACGTCGACATCGCGCACCGTCGGCAAGTCGCCGGCCAGCGGACTGCGCTCGGGCGAAGTCACGCCGATCGCCTTGATCTTGCCCGCCTTCACATGCGGCAACGCAAGCCCCGGCGGCAGCAGCGCCAACTGGATCTCGTTGGCCAGCAGGCCCGCGATCACCTGCGGATTGCCGTTGTAGGGCTTGTGCTGCGCGGTGATGGCGGCGCGGCTCTTGATGAGCTCCATGCCCAGGTGGCCCACCGTGCCCACGCCCGGCGTGCCGTACCTGCCGCCGCTGCTGAGGTTGCGCACCCACAGCAATTGCTCGGCGGCCGTCTTGCCCTCGGCCGCGCCCGACACCGCCAGCACCAGCGGCGCGGTACCGACCAGACCCACGGGCGAAAAGTCTTTTTCGGGATCGAAGCCGAGCTTGGGATTGAGCAGCTTCGCGATCGTGAGATTGCCGTTGATCAGCGCACCGATGGTGTGCTCGTCGGTGGCCTTGGCCACCTGGTCGGCCACGAGGTTGCCGCTCGCGCCGGGCTTGTTCTCGACGATGACCGGCTGGCGCAGGATCTTCGACAGCGGCTCGGCGATGGCACGCGCCGCCAGGTCGGGCGATGCGCCGGCCGGAAAGCCCACGAGGATGCGCAGCGGCCTGCTGGGCCACGCGGCGTCGCTTGCGGCAGCCGGCGCGGCGGCGCGCTGGGCCAGCGAAGAAGCAGGCGTGAGAAGCGACGCGGCAAGGGCGGCGGCGCCACTTTCGAGCAAGCGGCGTTTGGTGATCTTCAAGGCGGCTCCAGAGAGTGAGGGGGCGGGAACGTGTCCCCAGCGGGACCGACTTACAGAACGTTACATGAATGTTTCCCAACGCGCAAGCCAAGCGCCTTGCCCTGTAGCGACGGCCTTCGCTTGGTATCCGGACGTTACCCACCCACATACAATCCCTGCCGCGTCCCACCCCTTTTCTCCCTACGAGGTCTTGTCCGCAATGCCCAAGAGCCCCCTGCTGCGCGCCCGATTCGGTGCGTTGTCCCCCGTTGTTCGCGCCCTGTTGCTGGCGACGGCTTGCGGCATCTCGTTCCCGGTGCTCGCCGCACCCGAGCATGACGAGGTCGACCGCCTCGTGCAGGCCGGCAAGCTCGACGAGGCCCTGACCCGCGCCGACGCGTTCCTCAAGGACAAGCCCAAGGACCCGCAGATGCGCTTTCTCAAGGGCGTGATCCAGCTCAACGCGGGCAAGCGCAACGAGGCGATCGCGGTGTTCACGCAGCTCACGCAGGACTCGCCCGAGCTGCCGGAGCCCTACAACAACCTCGCGGTGATCTACGCCGGCCAAAACCAGTTCGACAAGGCGCGTGCCGCGCTCGAAAGCGCGATCCGGACCAATCCGAGCTACGCCACGGCGCAGGAGAATCTCGGCGACGTGTACGCGCGGCTGGCCAGCCAGGCCTACAGCAAGGCGCTGCAGCTCGACCAGAACAATGCGGCGGCCGTGCAGCCCAAGCTCTCGGTGATCCGCACCCTGTTCACCGCGCCCGCGGGCACCGACACGCCCGCCGCGGCGGCTGCAGCCAGCAGCAACACCCGTCCCGCGCCGGCCGCGAAGGTCGCTGCGACGGCACCTGCGGCACCGGCACCGGCATCGGCACCTCCTGCGCCGACCCCCGTCGCGAAGGCGCCTGCCGTCCCCGCACCGGCGGTCGCTGCTGCGGCACCGGCGCCCGCAGCGGCGCCCACCCACACGAGGGCCATTCCTGCGGCGCCCGTGGCAATCGCCAAGGCCCCGCAGACCGCGGCAGCGCGGGCACCCGCACCCGCGCCGGCACCCACTCCGGCAGCGGCGCCCGACGCGAGTGCCGACGTCGAGAACGCCGTGCGCGCATGGGCCGCAGCCTGGGCAGCGCAGGACATGGACCGCTACCTCGCGGCCTACGGCCCCGACTTCAACCCCGGCGGCGGCCAGAGCCGCAAGGCCTGGGAAGAAGAGCGCCACGCGCGCATCGTCGGCAAGTCGAACATCAGCGTGAACCTCGAGAACCTCGTGGTCCAGGTCGACGGCGCGGTGGCCACCGCCAAGTTCCGCCAGATCTACCGCGCCGACCACCTCAACATCAGGAGCCGCAAGACGCTGGAGCTGCAGCGCACTTCGGGCAACCAATGGCAGATCCGCAAGGAAAGCGTGGGCGGCTAGTGACGGGCTCCGTCCGGCGCGACCGGCTCCGGATTCCCCCACTGCGGCACGGCGGGCGCCTGCTCGCCGCGCTCGCGGCAGCAACGGCCCTGCTGGCGGCCGCGCCCACGGCCCTCGGCGCCTCAACCAGGCAGGACCAGGGCAAGGCCGGCAGCGCCAAGATCGCGAAGCCATCCAAGTCCAAGGTGGCGACCGGCAGCCGCCGGGCAGAGCCGAGAAGCGCATCGCGCGCGAAGAACGCCGCGCGCAGCAGGCCGGCCGCCTCCACCGGCGCCATCGAGCAGGCCAGCAGCGCCGAGGCCCGGCTCATCGCCGTGTACGAGCTGTTCGGGCGCGGCCAGGCCCGCGCCGCACTCCAGAAGGCGCGCGAGCTGGTGCGCGACCATCCCAACTTCCAGCTGGCCCAGCTGGTGTATGCCGACCTGCTGGCCACCCAGGTGCCGCCCGCGCACGGTTTTTCCGACGCCGCCAGCGTCGGCAAGCTGCGCAGCAGCGCCGCCATGGCCGAACTGCGTGACGAATCGCGCCGCCGCCTGCAGGCACTGCGCGACCGGCCACCGCCCGGCACCGTGCCCTCGCAGTTCCTCGCGCTGTCCACGCGCAGCCGCTACGCCATCGCCGTCGACGCCTCGCGCTCGCGCCTGTACCTGCTCGAGAACTCCGACAAGGGGTTGCAGCTCGTCGCCGACTACTACGTCTCGGTCGGCAAGGCGGGCATCGGCAAGGCCAGCGAGGGCGATGCGCGCACTCCGCTCGGCGTCTACCACGTCACCAGCAAGCTCGACCCGAAGTCGCTGAAGGACTTCTATGGCGCGGGCGCGCTCCCGATCAACTATCCCAACCCCTACGACGTCCGCCGCGGCAAGACAGGCAGCGGCATCTGGCTGCACGGCACGCCGCCGCAGCAGTACGCCCGCGCGCCTCTCGCCAGCGACGGCTGCGTCGTGATGGCCAACCCCGACCTGAAACAGCTGCTGCGCAAGGTGCAGATCGGGGCCACCCCGGTCGTCACCGCCACGAGCCTGCAATGGATTTCGCATTCGCAGGCCGAAAAGGAAGCGCAATCGTTCACCAGCGCCGTGGCAGCCTGGAAAGAAGTGCGCGCCAATGGCAATGAAGCGCAATTGAAGAAATTCTATTTGCCGGATTTCCAGCGCGGCGGCAAAAGACCGGCAGATCCCTCGTCAATTCTTCAGGACGAATTGGAATACGCACAGGGCAAGCGCGTCCAGCTCAAGGACATGTCGTACCTGCACTGGCGCGACGGCGACGACACCATGGTCGCCACCTTCGGCGAAGTGTTCGAAGGCGAGAAAAGCGGGCGCACCCGGCGCCAGTACTGGCTGCGGCAAGGCAGCGAGTGGAAGCTTTTCCACGAGGACATCCTCGGCTGAGCCCCGATTTGCCCCTCTGAACCTGGGGGGCATCGGGCCAGATGTGTGACTTTTTCCGCACTTTCTGGCTCTACATCGAACGTTACATCTCGTCGCGCAACCGTGGTGTTACGTGACGCGAGACGTCCACGTTCCCGTAACGTAAACACATTTGCACCCTCTGTTCCACGTAACGTGGGTACCACATTCATGGTATGGGTACCCCTGTTTACAGAGGTAAGAATCCGCTTACGAACTCATCGAAGCGCGTGGACACAGAGGTGGTTCGAGGGGTGGCGCAGGGTTGGCCGCCATCCTGCTTAGGAGGTAGGGCTAGCACAGTCGCGGCGCTTTCTCCTTCGGTATCCCGGTTGATACATGGAGTTACGCCGTATAACATGAGGCCTCCCAGCCGCTCGTTAACATTCTTCAAAGGGTAAAAATCATGCTTCGCTCTATCACTCGGTTTCTTCGCGACGAAGAAGGTGCCACTGCAATTGAATATGGAATTATTGCGGGGTTGATGGCAATTATTTTGGTGGCCGTTTTTGGCACCAGTGCCACCACTGGCCTCGGAAAGATTCTGTCGGACATCTTCAAGGGCGTTGCGGACGCTGTGAAGCCGGCTTAAATCCAGGCGCATGCCCTATTTGTGGCTGCTGTGGCTGCTGCTGATCACGGCCTATGACACCCGACAACGCCGCGTCCCCAATTGGCTGGTGCTGGTTGGCGCGGCGCTTGCCGTGGGTGCACTTGCCATGAACGCCCAGCCATTCGGCATCCACTGGAAAGACGCCCTGACCGGTGCCGCATTCGGTTTCGGTTTTCTCCTCCTTTTCTACGTGGCCGGCCTCATGGGCGCTGGCGACGTCAAATTCGCGGGTGTGCTCGGCCTCTGGGTCGGCGCCACACCCTTGCTGCCGATCTGGATCGGCGCCAGCGTGCTGGCCGGCCTGCACGCGGTGCTCTGGCTGGTGCTGCAGCGGCTGCCGTGGTTTCCGCGGCTGGCACTGATGCTGTCGGGCCGGCCGCGCGCCACCGACGCCCCGGGTGCGCGCAAGTACACGCGCCCGATCCCTTTTGCGGCCTACCTCGCGGTGGCCGCTGCGGTCTGGATGGTCTGGGGCCGACAGAGTTAGCCCCACGCTGCTCGTCACCGTGGGCTTCTCCTCTCCACCTCCCGCCGACAGGCTGCCCCACTCCTCAACCGCCGTTCATGATCCATCTCACCAAAATCGTCGCCGCCATCCTGGTACTGCTGGCCATCGCGCTGGGCGGCTATGCCTGGGTCCTGAGCCGGCAACCCGCCAAGCCGCCGCCGTCCACCGCAGCGCCTGCCGCGGCCTCGTCGAGCACTGTGGCGCGCGCTCCCACCTTCGCCGTGGTCGTTGCTTCGAAACCCGTGGCGGCGGGCCAGGCCATCGCGATCGACGCGGTGCGCGTGGAGCAGTTGCCGATCAACCCCGCCGGCGCATTCAAGGAAACGGCCGACGTGATCGGGCGCGTGCCGGTTTTCGACATCGGAGAAGGCACGCCGCTGCTCGAGGGCCAGCTCGCCTCGGGGCTCGCGATGCGCGTCGAGGAAGGCGAACGCGCCGTGGCGGTCAAGGCCGACGAAGTCATGGGTGTGGGCAACAAGGTTCAGCCCGGCGACTTCGTCGACGTGTTCGTGATGCTCAAGTCTGACGGCAAGGACGTGGACCGCACGCAGGCGCGCCTGCTGCTGTCGCGCAAAAGGGTGCTCGCGTTCGGCAGCGCCTCGGTGGACGGACTGCCGTCCAAAGCCGGTGAAGGCCGCGCCACGCCGCAGCAGCAACAACAACAGCAACGTGCCGAAGCCGCGCGCACGGCCGTGCTTGCCATCCCCGTGGCCGATATCAACCGCCTGACGCTCGGTGAGTCGAGCGGTCGCCTGCTGCTGGCATTGCGCAACCCGCTCGACACGGCATTGCCCGACCCTGCATTGCTGGCCGAGCTGCCACCGGCGCTGCAGCCTCCCGCGCCCAAGCGTGGCGAGGCGGCGCGCGGGCCGCTCGAGGGCCTCGACAGCGCCCAGGCTGGCCTGACCGCGGCCGATCTCGTCACCGGCGGCAGCGCCGCCGGCCGACGCCTGCTTGCCGAATCTCGTGCGGCCAATGTCACCGCTGCGTCGCGCTCGCCCACTACGGGTGCCCGCGGACGTGGTGTCACCGAGGTCGAGATGATCCGCGGCGACCGCAGCGAAACCGTTCGCTACTGAAGACTGAACGAACGGACGCGCCAGTCATGACAGTTTCCTTCCGACAACCAGAAAGCCTCTCCATGCCGCATCCGCAGCGCGCGACGACGCCCTTTGCCACACGCCGCGCCTCGCATCGGCTCCCACTGCCTTCCGTGCTGCTGCTGTTCGCCCTGGGCCTGCCGGCTTCCGGTGTCTGGGCTGCGGAGCCGGTGGCGCCCGCCGCGCCTGGACAGCCCCCCATCCCGTTCGTCGTGGCCGCCGGTTCGCAGCGCGAGTTGCTGGTCGACCGAGGCGTGGACCGTGTCGCGCTTGCGGACGAAGCGGTGGCTGGCGTCACGGTCACGCGCAAGACGCCGGGCTCGCCCGCCGCGCGCCTGATCGTCACGGGCAAGCAGCCCGGGCGCACCACCTTGATGGTCTGGGGAAAGGGCCAGACCGCAGCCACCACCTACACGCTCGATGTCCAGCGCCGTGCCGCTGCGCTCGCTGGCAACCTGGACAGCATGCCGGCCTACCAGCGCGCGCGCGATGCCGCACTTTCGACCCAGCCCGACAAGGCCCCGGTCAATGACGCGGCAATGGTGAACGTGCGCAGCCACACGGTGCAGGTGGCTGTGAAGGTGGTGGAGTTCAACCGCAGCGTGCTGAAGCAGGCCGGACTCAACATCTTCAGCACGCGCGCCAATTCGAGCGGCTTCAGCTTCGGGGTGTTCACGCCTTCTTCGCTGGCCAGTGCGTCATTCGGCGGCGACGGCTCGATCTCGGGCGAATACAACAAGCCGCTCGCGCAGGCCTTCAGCCTGTTGCTAAATTTCGGGCGCGCCGGCGTGGGGCTGAACGTCGGTTTCCTCGAAGGCAACGGCATGGCTCGCGTGTTGGCCGAACCGACGCTGGTGGCGATGTCGGGACAGAGTGCCAGCTTCCTGTCGGGGGGCGAACTACCGGTGCCAGTGCCGCAAGGCCTCGGCTCCACCGCCATCGAGTACAAGCCCTTCGGCATCGGTCTCACGGTGACGCCGACGGTGCTGTCGAACGACCGCATCGTGCTCAAGGTGGCGCCCGAGGCCAGCGATCTCGACTACACGAATTCGCTCAGCCTTGGTGGCGTGGCCGTGCCGGCGATCACCACGCGGAGGGCCGACACCACGGTCGAGCTAGGCGACGGCGAGAGCTTCATCATCGGCGGCCTGGTGAGTCGGACCACCACATCGAACGCCGACAAGATCCCGCTGCTCGGCGACCTGCCGATCCTCGGCGCCTTCTTCAAGCAGAGCAAATACCAGATGAGCGAGAAGGAACTCGTGATCGTGGTCACGCCGCACCTGGTGAAGCCAATCGCGCGCAACACCGACCTCGCGCCCTACCTGCCCGGCAGTGCCGAGCAGCGCGATGGTGCCGTCTGGCGTTCTTACTTCCTCGGCGGCGCCTCCAATGCCGCGGTTCCGGGTTTCTCTCGCTGACCGAGGCCCCATGAACGCACCACGCGACAGCATCCCGGACATCGGCACCGAAACCTACCTGTTCGCCTCGAGCAACGGGCGCTACATCACGTGGCTCACCGATGCAATGGGCCAGACAGGCTCGGTGGTGGTCCTCGAACCCGACGCGCAATCGATCGACGACCGCATCGCGATGCTCGGACCGTCGGCCGTGTTCATCGACTTCTCGCCCGACCACATCGCTGCAGCCAGCCAACTTCACGAGCGCCTGAAGCGCGACTGGCCCGCGCTGCCGGTGCTGGCGGCCGGCGAGTCTGCCGAACCGGCGGCCATGCTTGCGGCACTGCGCGCTGGCGTGGACGACTTCATCGATATCTCGGCGCCGCCTACAGAGGCCGTGAGCACACTGCGCACGCTGATGGGCAAGCGCGCGACCATGCAGGGTGGCCTGCGCGGCAGCACCCTCGCGCTGCTCGGCGCGCGCGCGGGACTTGGCGTGACCACGCTCTCCACGAACCTCTCGCTCGCGCTGCACGAGCAGTTGGCGCCACCTCCGACGCGACCGGCCGGACGCGCACTGCGGCAAGGCGTGGCGCTGCTCGACTTGGGACTGCCAGCGCGCGACGGCCTGCTCTATCTCGACACGCAAAGCGGGTTCAGCTTCGTGGACGGCGTGCGCAACCTGCGGCGGCTCGACCAGACGCTGCTGCACACCGCCCTTGCGCACCATGCGAGCGGCGTTGCGGTGCTGCCGCTGCCGGCGAGCCTTGCGCAGGTGCGCGAGATTTCTCACGCCGATTCCGTGGCGCTCATCCGGCGCCTCGCGGACTTCTTCGATTTCCAGATTGCCGACCTCGGCGGTTTTTCGACCGTCGACTTCATGGCGCAGACGGTTCGCGAAGCCCAGCAGACCTGGGTGGTCTGCGACCAGAGCATCGGCGCCATCGTTTCCACTGCCACCCTGCTCAAGGAACTGCGCGCGCGCAGCGTCGACATGACCCGGCTGGCGCTCGTGATCAACAAATTCGACAAGCATGTCGGGCTCGCGGCCAAGGACATCGCCGATCGCCTCGAGCTGCCACTCGGCCACGTAATGCCCGCACGCAGCACGCAGTTGCTCGCAGCCTCCAGCCGCGGCGAAATGCTGGTGCGCACGGCGCGCAACGATCCCTATTCGCAGGCCGTGATCGGCCTTGCGCGAAACCTGGTGCAGCAATACATGCCGGCCATCGGCCAACCGCCGCCCAAGGATCCAGGCTGGACTGCGCTCAAGTCGCAGCTCACCGGCTTCTGGAAGAGTTCAAACCAAGGTTGAGCCTTATGTCCAACGAAATCGAATTTGCCGACGACGACCAGGCATTCATCAACTCGCAGCAGTTCCAGGACATCAAGAGCTGGACCCATGACCACCTGCTGAGCCGCATCGAGGAACTCGGCGCGGAATTCGGCCGCTGGTCGCGCGCGTCGATCCAGCAGTTCGTCGAGCTCGAGGTCGACAGCTTCGTGCGCCTGCGTCGCGTGCCGATTAACGACCGCGAGATGCAGCTCATCTCCGACGCATTGACCAAGGAGCTCGCGGGCTTCGGGCCGCTGGAAGACCTGCTCAACGATCCGGCCGTCGAGGACATCCTGATCAACGGCTACCAGAACGTGTACGTATCGCGCCACGGCGTCCTCGAACGCGAGACGTTGCGCTTCGCCGATTCGGAGCATGTGATGCGCATCGTGCGCCGCATCCTCGCGCCCCTGGGCCGCCGCCTCGACGAGGCCAACCCGATGGTGGATGCGCGCCTGCCCGATGGCGGTCGCATCAACGTCATCATCGAGCCGCTCGCGATCGATGGGCTCTCGGTTTCGATCCGCAAGTTCCGCAAGGAGCCGCTCACGCCCGCCGATCTCGTGAAGCTCGGCACCTTCGACGCGGGCATGGCGCAACTTCTCGAGATCGCCGTGCGTGCCCGCTGCAACATCCTCGTGAGCGGCGGCACCAGCTCGGGCAAGACCTCGCTGCTCAACGCGCTGGCGACCTTCATTCCCGCGCGCGAGCGCGTCATCACGATCGAAGACACGGCCGAGCTGTCGCTCGGCACCAGCCACGTCGTCCGGCTGGAAAGCCGGCCCGGCGGCTTCGACGGCACGGGCGTGGTGTCGATCCGCGACCTGGTGCGCAACAGCCTGCGCATGCGGCCCGACCGGATCATCGTGGGCGAAGTGCGCGGCGCCGAAGTCATCGAGATGATGCAGGCCATGAACACCGGCCACGAAGGCTCGATGGGCACCATCCACGCAAGCTCGCCGCGCGAATGCCTCTACCGCCTCGAGATGCTCGCGGGCTTCGCGGGCTACCAGGGCAGCGAGACCAGCCTGCGCCGGCAGATCGCCAATGCCATCGATTTCATCGTGCAGATCGGCCGACTCTCGGGTGGGCAGCGGCGCATCCTCTCGCTCAGCGAAGTCACCGGCGTGAACGACAACGTGGTGGCGATGCAGGAGCTCTACCGATACGACCCGGTGGTTTCACCCGATGGCGAAGAGCGCGACCGCTGGGTCTCGCTCGGCATTGCGCCGCACTCGCCCAAGATCACGCGATTCCGCCAGACGCTCTCACGGGGCGGGGGAGATCGCCGTGCGTGAAGGCCTGCTCACGGTGGCTTGCATCGCGCTGCTGATGGCAGCCGCGGGGCTGCTGCTGTGGCATTGGGCATCGACGCGTCACGCCAGGCGCCTGACGGGCGAACGCCTGAAGCAGCGCATCGACGCGAGCTTCTCTTCCGATGGTCCGGTTCCCGCCACCGTGCGCAGCGAACCGATGCCCCCAGCCGGTGCCGCCGCCCCCATGCCCTTGTCCGATCCCTGGGCTGCATCGGCGGCGACCGAACAGGTGCAGGCGCCTCGCAGGAATCGCCTGGAAGCATGGCTGCCCGAGTGGATCGAGGGCGTGATCGCCACGCGCCTGCTCGTCCTCGGCGCGGTCGCGATCGGGCTGGTCACAGCGCTGGCGGCCTTGCTCGGCGGCTGGCCTGCCGGCCTGGGCGCGCTGCTTTTCCTCGGGCTGCTCGCCACATTCGCGCTGTGGCTGCGGCTGCAGAAGTTCCGCCGCCAGCTCGTGAGCCAGTTGCCGGCGTTCATCGATGCGATGGTGCGGCTGATCACCATCGGCAACTCGACGCAGGCGGCGTTCCAGCTCGGCATCGCGTCCACGCGGGCACCGTTGCGCGGCTACCTCGAACGCGCCGCCGGGCTGGTTCGCGCGGGTGTCGACCTCGACCGCGCGCTGCACCAGATGGCCACGCGCGTGCGCGTGGAAGAGCTGTTCCTGCTGGCTTCGATCCTCGGACTGGGTGTCCGCTACGGGGGCCGTGCCGACCTGCTGCTCGAGCGTGTGGGCAACTTCATGCGGGATCGTGAACAGGCCGAGCACGAACTCGTGGCGCTTTCGGCCGAGACGCGCCTCTCGGCCTGGATCCTCGGGCTGCTGCCGGTCGGCGTGGGCTCGATGATCATCATGCTCAATCCCACCTACTTCCTGCGCATGTGGCAGGACGCCACGGGCCAGTACATGGTGTTCGGTGCGCTGGGGCTGCAGGCTCTCGGCGCGTTCCTGCTCTATCGGCTGGCGAGGTTCGCATGAGCGGCTCGGAGGTGCGCCAATGAACTTCACGCCCGCCCAGCTCGGCATCCTGAGCCTCGCGCTGCTGGCGCTGGGGCTTCTTGCCATGGCAGGCCTGCTGATCGGCGGCGAATTGCGACGCGCGCGCCGCGGCGACGTGCTGGGCCGAGCCATCGCCCGCGGTGCCGAAGAAGGCACGTCCGCTGTCGCCCCCTCTGAGGACGTGACGCCCTCGGCCGACGTCGAGCTGCCCTTCCACTGGCTCGATACGCGGCTCGGCCGCGTGCTCGTGGCCGACGAGGACCGCAACCTGATCGACCAGTGCGGCTTCCCTTCGCAACGAGCGCAGCTCATCTTCCTTGTGCTGCGCGTGCTGCTCGCCCTGCTTCTGCCAATGGCGGCGTACTCGCTGTGGGCGGCCGGCCAGCCGCAGCGCCACGTCATTGCCGTGCTCGCGGGCGCTTTCGCGATCGGCTTCATGGCGCCGAAATGGCTGTTGGCCCGGCACGCTGCGGCGCGGCGCGAAAGGGTCGCCCACGAACTGCCGCTTTTCGTCGACCTGCTTCGCTTGCTGCAGGGCGTTGGCCTGAGCCTCGACCAGAGCCTGCAGATCATGGCGGCGGATTTCTCGCACGTGCTGCGCGTGCTCGGCCATGAACTCGCCATTGCCAACCGGCAATACAGCCAGGGCCGCACGCGCGAGCATTCGCTGCAGCGCTTGGCCACGCTGCACAAGAACGACAACCTCGCCGGCCTGGTCGCGCTGCTCGTGCAGGTCGACCGCCACGGCGGTGCAGTGCAGGAGCCGCTGCGGCAATACAGCGACCGCCTGCGCGAACACCGCCGGGCCGAGATGAAGGCGCGCATCGGCAAGATCACCGTCAAGATGACCGGCGTGATGGTGATCACATTGCTGCCGGCGCTGGTCATCGTGACCGCGGGCCCGGGTTTTCTCGCCGTTTTTCGTTCGCTTGGAGCCCTCGCCAAATGACCGGTCGCCCCGCATTCCGTCCTTTCGGCCGCAGGCCGGTATTCGTCGCCCTCGCGATGGCATCGGCACTCGCCGCCGTGGGCTGCGCAGGCCCGAAGGACGCCTATCCCGCGATCGCCGAGGCCCAGCAGCGGCAAGCCGCAGAAGAAGGCCTGAGCGCGCGCGCAGGCAGCAACATCGACACGCAGGCGACCTACCTGAAGCTGGTCGAGCAGATGCAGCAGGAAGGACTGTGGTTCGCTTCGCTCGCGCACATCGACGCACTGGAAAAGCGCTGGGGCACGTCGGCCGAGTCGACGCGTGCGCGCGCTGAAGCATTGCGCCATGCAGGTCAGGCCGCACAGGCCGAAACCGCCTACCGCAGTCTGCTCGCAACCCCGCTAGCCGCAGCCGGCTATCGCGGACTGGGGCTGCTGGCTGGTGCGCGCGGCGACTATGCCGAAGCCGTACGCATGCTCAGGCAGGCGCGCGACCGCAACCCCACCGACGCGTTGCTGCTCAACGATCTCGGTTATGCGAGCCTGCGCGCCGGCCTGATCGACGAGGCTCGGCTGCCGTTGATGCAGGCGCTGCAGCTCAAGCCCGACAACCCGCAGTCGCAGGCGAACCTCGCGATGTATTTCGAGGTCACTCAGCAGCGCGAGCAGGCTGCAGCGCTGATGGATGCCAACAAAACGCCGCCCGCCACGCGGGCTGCGATCCGCGAGGCGGCCCGGCAGCTCATGGCGGGATCGCCTGCCGCGACGTACGCCACCAAACCCATGGTCGGGGGCCCGCTGCTCGATGACAGCGCTGTGCCGCTGACGCTCAAGGCGTCCCAAACCACCCTCCGGCCGCCCGCCGATTCGACCTCCAGAGGTACCTCCCAATGAAGCCGCAAGCCCTTTTCCCTCGCCCGTCCGCGTTGCCCTCGCGGGTGCTGCACGCATCCGTGCTCGCTCTCATGGCTGCACTGGCATTCATGGCCGGGCAGGCCCGCGCCGAGGAAGCCAAGGCGGCGCCGCCGCTGGCTGAGGAAAACGCAGAGCCCGTCGAGTACGTCGAGGAATACGCCGATGAAGACATCGCGCTGCCGCCGCTGCGCGTGGGCGATGCCACGGACACGCTGCTGGCACTGCAGCGCTCGGGCGAACTTGCGTCGCCCACGCCACGACCGATCGCCGGGCCGGTGGCCCATCGCAGCTACGAGCGCTACTTGAAGAGTTTCGAGTATCCGATTCCGGAGTACCTGAACTCGTCGGTGAAGAAGCCGGCCGGCAAGTAGCCGAAGCCGGTATCCATAGCATCGAAGTCCGTCATGAAGACGCCTTGCCGCCACACCTTCGCCGGTCGCCGCCAGCGCGGAACGTACGCGGTCGAGTTCTCCGTGGTGTTCATCGTCTCGTTCACCTTGCTCTACGCGCTGATCTGCTACGGCATCGTGTTCACGTTGCGCTTCGGCCTGCAGAACGCTGCTGAAGATGGCGCGCGCGCCGCACTGCGCTACCAGACCAGCTGGACGAATCGCAAGGCGGAGGCCGAGAAAGTGGCCAAGGCCCAGATGCCCAAGCTCACGCTTCCATCGGAACCGGCCATTGTTGCCCAACGGTGTCAGATGCTGGCCGACGGCGCAACCGACTGCGTCACGCCGAAGTGCGGCATGAGCTGGGACTACCGCTGCCAGGTGACCGTCACCGTGACCGTCACCAACATCCGGACCGCACTTCCGCCCCTGCCGCTGTTTGCCGTGCCGGACAGCCTGACAGGGCAGGCCAGCATGCTGCTCGACGGGAAATCGCTATGAAAAAAGCACCCGCCTCGCGGTACTTGCAACGCGGCATCGCGGCCATCGAGTTCTCGTTCGTTTTCATGGCGATGTTCTTCCTCATCTATGGCATCGCCACGTTCGGGGCCGTGTTCTACACGCAGCAGGTGGTCTCGCGTGCAGCAGAGGACGGCGCCCGTGCGGTTCCCATGATGCTGTCGCCTCCTCTTGCTGCGGACGACGCGCGAATCAAGGCCGCCGTGCGCGAATCGCTTGCCGCCGCGCTCGTCACGCCGGCCACCGCATCGAACAAGACCGACTGGATTTCAGCAAACACCACCATCACCGTGGCGCTTGACGGCGCAAGCGGGGGCGGCACCTCCACCACTGCGACCGTGACGGTGCGCTATGCCTACAGTGCCAACCGCCTGCTTCCAACGCTTCCGGTGCTCGACACCAGTCGCTGGATGCCCGACATCCTGCAAAGCCGTGCCATTGCCACGATCCCGTCCTGAAGGAGCGACAACATGAACTACCCGTTCCATGGTGCTGCCCCGATCCGTCCGGTGGGTGGCGTTTCGTCCCCCCGCCGTCGGCGGCAAGGCGGCTCGGTGGTGATCAACGCCGTCATTGCGCTATCGCTCGTGCTTATCGTGCTGATCGGCACGGAGCTCGGCTATCTCTTCTACATGAAGCGGGAGCTGCAGAAGGCGGCCGATCTCGCAGCGCTCGCGGGGACGCAAGCACTCAAGCCGGACGACTGCACAGCGGCCACAACAGCGGCGACGGCCAACGCGGCTCAAAACCTTCCGTTCCTCGCATCCCGCTACGACCTCACGGCGACGTGCGGCGTGTGGAATCCGACGAAATACATTGCGGCACCGCATTTCAGCACCAGCCTTAGCGGGTCCGACGAGATCAATGCCCTTTCGGTCACTATCGTCGGACGTCCGTCGCTGCTGTTTCCTGCGATGCCTGGCAATGCCGTGCGCGCCGTGACCGTTCATGCGCTCGCGGCCAAGGACGATCCGCTGGCCGTGTTCAGCGTGGGATCGAAGCTCCTCGACGTCAACCCGGACGCCGCACTGGTGTCGGTGCTCAAGTTCGTGGGCGCCGATCCCTCCGATACCTGCATCGGCTGCTACTCGGGCCTGGCCGGCGTCAAGATCACACCGGGCGGACTGCTGGCGGAACTGGGAATCCCGGTGACTACCGACCTGACTGTGGCCGGGCTCAACGCGCTGCTCGCCGCGGAGAAGGTCACTCTCGGTCGACTGCTCGACGCGGTTGCCACGGTGGCGGGACAGAGCGGCCTGCTGTCGGCCAATGCGCGCCTCGTGGACTCCCTGCTGGGCGTCGACGTCGAGGCCGAGAAGCTGGACATACAGCTCGGCACCGAAACCGCCGGCAGCGCCCGAGGCCTGTTCGCCCACATCACCGCGCCGACCTCCGGGTCCGCGCTCGACGTCAAGCTCGATGCACTCGACCTGGTCACCACCGCGGTGGGCATCGGTACATCCGGCCACGCTGCAAACATAGACACGGGTGTGCATGTGCTTGGCGTCACCCTCCAGTCGCGCGTCGTCGAGCCGCCTTCCATCGGCATCGGTCCCGTCGGCACGAAGGCCTACAACTCACAGGTCCGTGTGTCGCTGAACATCAAGACAGGCGAATCCGCATTGGGCGGACTGCTCGGCGCCCTGGGAACGAAGATAGACCTGCCCATCGCGCTCGATGTGGTGAACGCACAAGGCAGGCTGGACGCGATCGACTGCGATGCCACGCCACCGCAGGCAACGATCCATGTTGCTGCCCCGATCCTGAATGCCTGCATAGGCAAGATCAGCCCGACTGCGCTGTGGTCGAAATCCGATGTGTGCACCACGGACCTGGAGTCAATGCCGATGGTCAAAGTGCTCGGCATCGATCTGCTGAGCGGCAAGGTGGCCATTCCTGCGCTCGCCCACGGCCAGGACCTCACGCTCGGGGTCGGTGAGACCCTGACTACCAATCGCAATGCGCTGGAGATCGGCGGCACGGTCAAGTCATTGCTCGACCAACTGCTCAAGCTGCTCTTGGGCGGTAACACTGGTTCGGACGACACGCCGGCCGATCGGGCACCGAACCTCGAGATCGCGACCAAGCTCGCGGACTACTACCTCGCCAAAGCAGGCAGCACCAACATCAGCGCAATCAAGGGCGCACTCACCACCGATCATCTGACTTGGGACAGGCCGGGCGGCCTGCTCGGCCTTGGTACGGTGACGATGCCGGAGGAATGGGCCGCCAAGATCGCGGCGCTTCCCTCTGTAGGCTGCACGCCGCTGTTCGGCTCCCCGTCGGCCGCGTGCATCCGAACCAAGTTGATCGACTCGCTGCAATCCCGCGCCCAGGATGGGTTCATCAGCGGCCTTCTCGGTGGCCTGGTCGATCTCGTGTCGAACCTGCTGGGCCTGGGCAAAGGCGCGGACGGAACTCCTCTGCTCTCCACAGTCCTCGGCCCCCTCCTCCAACTGCTGCAACCCATCCTCGATTCGGTTGGCGGCCTTATTTCCAACCTGCTGGGCGACACGCTGGGCCTCGAGCTCGGTCGCACCGACGTGCACCTGCAATCCCTCGGATGCCGCAACGCCAAGCTGGTGTATTGAATTTTTCCGATGAATAGCGCAGCCACCAACTTCGACGAACTCGACCTCTTTGTCTGGGAAGGCAAGGCCGACATCCTCGAGCGCATCGCGCGCTGCATGGCCAGCTTCGACGTGGAGGTGATCCGGGCCGACGGCATGCCGCCGCCGCAGGACCGCGGCACGGCGCTGCGGCCGTCGGTGGCGATCCTGAGCGTGACGGTCATCGACAACGGCGGGCTTGCGCATGCGACCGAGCTGCTGCAGGGCATGCCCGTGATCTGGGTCGCGGCGGCGGCGCGCGAGCGCGACTCGCGCACCTATCCGCCTGAATACCTGCACGTGCTGCCCTTCGACTTCACATGCGCCGAGCTGCGCACGATGGTCGCGAAACTGGTGCGCCAACTGCGCGCGCGCGACGTGGCGCCGCAGCCGCCGGACGAGCTGGTGGCGCATTCCGAGGCAATGCAATCGCTGCTGGCCGAGGTGAACGCCTTCGCCAACTGCAACCACAGCGTGCTGGTGCGCGGCGAGACAGGGGTCGGCAAGGAGCGCATCGCGCAGCAGCTGCACCTCGGGCATGAGCACTACGGCAAGGGCGCGTTCGTGGCGGTGAACTGCGGCGCGATTCCCGACGGGCTGTTCGAATCGCTTTTCTTCGGCCACACCAAGGGCTCGTTCACCGGTGCGGTGCACGCGCACCGCGGCTACTTCGAACAGGCCACGGGCGGCACGCTGTTCCTCGACGAGATCGGCGACCTGCCGAAGTACCAGCAGGTGAAGCTGCTGCGCGTGCTGGAGGACAACACGGTCACGCGGCTGGGCGCCACCGCGCCGATCCGGGTCGACTTCCGGCTCGTGGCGGCCACCAACCGCAACCTGCGCGAGATGGTGGCGAGCGGCGAGTTCCGCGCCGACCTGTTCTACCGGCTCGCAGTGATCGAGCTGCATGTGCCGAGCCTCGAGGAGCGCGGCGAGATCGACAAGATCGCGATCTTCAAGGCGCTGCTGCGCAACGTGCTCGGCGACGAGCTCGAGGCGCTGGGCGAGACGCCGCACTGGCTCAGCGACGCGGTCGCCGAGATCTACTTCCCTGGCAATGTGCGGCAGCTGCGCAACCTCGCCGAGCGGGTGGGCGTGATCGCGCGGCAGATGCGCGGCTGGGACCAGAACCTGATCCAGCGCGCGATCGCGTTGACGCGCGGCACGCCGACACCGGCGATGTCGGGGACGAACGGCGGTGGCGCGGGCGGCGGCAATGGCGTGGCGCTCGACGGCAGCGGCGAACGCCGGGGCTGGAACAGCAGCGAGCGCAACCGCATCATCGCGGCGCTCGAGACCAACGACTGGAAGCGCCAAGACACGGCGCAGCACCTGGGCATCAGCCGCAAGGTGCTGTGGGAGAAGATGCGCAAGTACCAGATCCTCGACGGCGAGCCCGGCATTCCCGAAGAGACTTAGCCCACCCCCGTCCCTCGCTCACTGCGTGTAGCTCGACTCCCCCCTCAAGGGGGCGACACCAGCGGCCCGGCGAAGCCGGTTCCGCGGTGTCCCTGGCCCACCCCCGAAGCGGCTCGGTCCGCTCGCCCGCCGATCAGCGCGCCGGCATTCTCGGCGTGGTGCGCAGCCCGAGAGCAGAACCCGCCGCGCTCGCGCTCCGGTCGACCACCGCTTCGTTCGCACACGCCGCATTGCTTGCAATGCACAGCATCGCAAGCATGCCGTCATCGCTCAGCACCGGGCGGGTCGGCGGGCCGAAGATGCGGTCGATCCAGCTGTTGGCCGCGTCGGGGTCGATGCGCAGTTCACCCACGGTGCGCGCGAGGCGCAGCTCTGTGATGCGCAGGTCGAACACCGAGTCCACGTAGTCGAACAGCAGGGTGTAGTAGTCGAGCTGCGCGTCGAGCACGGCGGGCAGGGTCTCGCGGCCGAACTCCATCAGCCGGCGCCGCCCGCGGAAGGACTGGCCCGAGGCGCTCACGGCTTCCCGGAGCTGGCGTTCGCGCTCGCGGCCCGACACGGTGCGCGCCCACGAGGCCGACGTGAGCTCGAGCAGGTTGAGACGCACGCCCTCGAGCTTGGCTTCCTGGTTGGCAACCTCGGCCAGGGCCGACTTCAGCTTCATCTGCCGGTCAAAGCCGTTGCCGAAGTTCCAGTTGAGCTCGAAGGCCGCGCGCGTCGGATCTTGCGGCGAAACGCCGCGCGGGTCCTTGCTCTTGACGACCACGGCGTCGACGGTGGGCCAGATGCTGGCTTCCTGCTGCTCGACCAGCGCTTGCGCACGCGCGAGGCGGCCCTTGGCTTCGGCGACCTCGGTGCTGCGCTCCTCGGCACGGCGCAGCGCTTCGTCGCGCGACACGATGCGCCACGCCGCGGGCGCGGCGAGCACGGGCAGCGACGATGGCTCGGGCGTGAAGCGGAAGTAGGTGTTGAACTTGGCCAGCGCCTCGTCGCGCTGGGCCTCGAAATCGGATTCGCGCGCGGCCACGGCGGCGCGGCGCGAGGCGGCCATGTTGAGGTCGTTCTCGCCTGCGGCGCCGAGCGCCACGCGCCGCGACTCCACGCGCGAAAGCTCGGCCACCACCTCGGTGGACTTGCGCGCGATCTGCTTCTTGAGCTCGAAGCGCTGCACCTGCAGGTAGGCGGTGAGCGCATCCAGCACCACCTTCTGCGAGGTGGTGACGACCGCGTCCTCGTCGGCCAGGTTGCCGGCCTCGGCGGCGCGCACGGCGGCGTTCATGGCGCCGCCGTCGATCAGGCTGACGCGGGCCTCGGCCGTCAGCACGGTGTAGTTCTCCGAGCTGGCATTGGCCGCGCCGCTGTTGTAGCTGCCCGTGGCGGTGCCGAGCTTGAAGCGCGGATAGCGCGCCTTCTTCGCCGTCTCCACGCCGAAACCACTGGTGTTGGCCGCGGCCTGCGCGGTCTGCACCTCGGGGAATTCCTGCGACAGCGTGATGAGCGCCTGCTTCACGCGCTGCACGGAGCTCGCCGCGCCGAGCGATGGCGACGACAGCCGGCGCGCGGCCGCGAGCTGCGGCGATGGCTCCTGCGCCAGTGCGGCGCCGGGCGGCAGCAGGAAGCTGGCGCACAGCGCCGCGCAGAGGGCGCCGGTGCCCGTGGTGCGGCGCCGGCCTGTGGCGTTGCGCGCGCTCATGGCTCGCGGAAGGCTTCGCGCCGCAGCTTCAGCACCGGACGAAGGATGTACCAGATGAACGGATCGGTGCCGACCTTCAGGTCGACCTCCGCCTCCATGCCGGCGGTGATGCGGTTTTCCTTCTGGCCCACGAAGGTCTGCTCGGTGCCGACCAGGATGCGGTAGTAGGGGGCCGAGTTGGCGACGGCCGGGTCGCGGTCGGCGTCGGCCGCCACCAGCGTGACCTTGCCTTCGACCGCGCCGTAGCGCAGGTAGTCGTAGGCCGTGATCTTCACGCGCGCGCCCTGGCCGATCTCGACGAAGCCGCGGTCATTGGGGTTCAGCCGCGCCTCGATCATGACCTCGTCCTTGTCGGGCACCACTTCCATGATCGCCTCGCCGGGCTTGATGACCCAGCCCGGGCTCGCGCTGCGCAGGCCCTTGATGATGCCGTCGGCGGGCGCCTTCACGGTCGTGCGCGAGCGCTGTGTGCGCGCGCGCGCGAGGTCTTCGCTGAGGCTCGCGAACTGGCGCTCCACGGTCGCCAGTTCGTCGGAGGCGCGGCGGCGGAAGCGGCCTTCGGCCTCGGCCATCTTGGCCTGGGCCTCGGTGATCGCGGCACTGGCCGAGATCGCGCCCTGGCGCGCCACGGCGAGTTCGCTGCGCACACCCTCGACCTGACGGCGCTTCTCGAGCACCTCGACCTGGCCCACGAGCTTCTCGCTGAGCAGCTGCTCGGAGATCTCGAGTTCCTTCTGCATCAGCGCGAGCCGGTCGTTGAGGCCCTTGACCTTGGCCTGCTGCTCGAGCTGCTTGCTGCGTGCCTGCTCCAGGCCCGACACCGCGCCCGCCATCACGCCGCGCTGCTCGAGCGCACGTGCCTCGTAAGCGCCGACCTCGCCCTCGAGCACGCTGGCGTCGATGTCGGCCGCAAAGCTGTCGCGCCGCAGCGGCTGGCCACGGCTTTCGGCCATGAGCCGCACCCGCGTGGCCTGCGTGGCCGCATGGCGCGCGGAGAGCTCCTCGAAGTTGAGGCCGCTGCCGCCCAGGTCGATCTCGACCAGCGACTGTCCCTGCTGCACGCGGTCGCCTTCCTTCACCAGCACCTCGCTGACGATGCCACCCTCCAGATGCTGGATCGACTTGACCCGGTCGGACGGAATCACCCGCCCCGGTGCCACCACCACGGTCTCCATCGGAAAGCCCAGCCCCACCACGGCCAGCAGCGCCACCACGCCGCCGATCACCCACTGGCGGCGCCGGCCGCTGGGCGACGTCTGCGCCGCGCGCTTGCTTTCCTCCTGCTGGAGGATCTGCGGCAAATCTGATTTCAATTCGGTCCCCACATACGCTTGTTCGATCGTTCGTTCTTCAGGCCATGGAGCGGCTGGCGCCGGCGCCATGCGCGGACTCGTCATCGCTCGCGCCCCCATCACCCAGCGCCACCAGCGCCTTCTTCACCCCGAAGAGCTTCGGCACCATGACGGCCGCCGTGCCCTGCTCGACATTGCCCTGCCCCGTCACGTGGTAGACCGTCGTCGCGGCCGAGACGATGCGCAGCGAGTGCGTCACCACCACCACGGTGCGCACCTTCGCCACCGCGAGCAGCGTGGCGAGCAGCGTGCGCTCGCTCTGGAAGTCGAGGTCGTTGCTCGGCTCGTCGAGCACCAGCACCGAGGGCTTGCGCAGGAAGCTCATGGCCAGCGCAAGCTTGCGCCGCTCGCCGACCGAGAAGCCCACGCCGCCCTCGCCCACCACGGTGCGATAGCCGTCGGGCAGCCGCGAGATGAAGTCGTGCGCGCCCGAGAGCTTGCAGGCCGCCACCACCTGTTCGTCGCTCTGGCCCGGCGCGGTGCGGCGCATGGTGTCGATCAGCGGCCCGCCGAACCAGTAGACCTCCTGCGAGAGATAGCTGATCCAGCGCGACAGCTCTTCGCGGCCGAACTGCGACAGGTCGTATTCGCCGATGCTGATGACGCCGCGCGTGGGCGTGTAGAGGCCCGAGAGCAGCTTCACCAGCGTCGACTTGCCGGCGCCGTTGCGCCCGACGATCACGTGCAGCCCGCCCGGGCCGATGTCGAGGTCGACGTTCTCGAGCACCGGCTTGTGCGCCTCGGCGCTGAAGCTGAAGCTCACGTCCTTGAGCGTCACGCGGCCGAGCGGCTGCGGCAGCGTCATGCCCGACGGCGGCTTCTCGACCGGCTCGCCCAGCACCTTCTCGAGCCGCTTGGCCGCTTCCTTGGCGGCCGCCAGCGAGCGCCAGCTCGAGACCAGGCCCGCCACCGGCTGCAGCGCCTTGAGCGCCAGCATGTTCGAGGCCACGAGGCCGCCCACGGTCATCCACTGCTCCATCACGGAGACGGCGCCCACCGTGACGATGATCACCGAGAACACCGTCAGCAGCACCGTGGTGCCGTCGCGCGCGGTCTCGATCTGGCCGTTCTTGCTGAAGCTCTCGCCGAGCCAGTCGTTGTAGGTCTGGCGCCACATCTCGACGGTCGGGCCGTCGTTGGCCTGCGTCTTGAGCGTCTCGCGCGCGTTGCAGATCTCGGCGGTCATGCGGTCGAGGCCGCGGCCGCGCTGCACTTCCTCGACGCGGCCGGTGCGCACCTCATCGGCCCACCACCAGGCCAGGAAGGCCATGATCCCGAGGAACAGCACCACCACCGGCAGCACGGGCAGCGCCACGATGCCGATCACCGCCAGCGCGAACACCGCCATCGGCAGGTCGAAGATCGATTGCGCCAGGCCGCCGGTGACCGTGCCGCGCACCGAGGCCACGTCACGGAAGAACTGGTGCCACACCGAGGCCGGGCGCGCCTCGAGGGCGCGCAGCGGGCGGTTCAGCATCGAGTGCAGCAGCGCCCCCGAGACGCCGTGGTCGATGATCGCGCCGGCATTGCGCAGCAGGCGCGAACGCCGCATGCGCAGCCAGAACTCGATGCAAAGGAAGAACAGGATGCCGCTCACCAGCGCGGCCAAGGTCGAGACGCCGCTGCGCGACAGCACGCGGTCATACACCTGCAGCAGGAAGATCGACGGCAGCAGGCCGAACAGGCTGATCGGCAGCGAGCGCCAGGCCGCGCTCTTGACCAGCGGATAGGCATCGCGAAAAGCCTTGTGCAGCGCACCCGCGTAGGGGCTCGCGCCGGCCTCCTCCGGCGGGTCGGCCAGCAGCTGGCTGGGGAGAAGAAACTTGATCATGGGAAAAGGCCGATCGGTGCGGCAATGACGCCTGCGCCATTATCGACTGTTACCCAATTGTTACAACGGAATTTTCCTTTACGCGCCGCTGCATCGCAGCGCCTCACGCAGCGTGGGCGGCGCGGCGGTGCCGCCGGCGGGCGCGCAGTCCACGGGTTTGCGAGCCACCGGGCGTTCGGATTCCTCGCGCGGCTGGTCCTTGGCGAGCACGAGCGCGACGTTGGCACACAGCAACATGCACAGCAACCAGGCGCAAAGAAGCTGAAACCATCCGAGCCACCAGCGGCGCGCGGGCGCGGACGAAGCGTCGGTGGGAAGGGGAAGGGAGAGGCTGGGTTTCATGGCAATGCTTTCAGGACCCGGGCAAGACGGGAAAGGCCGACCCCGGGTGAACTCTTGGCCAGCACCCAGTCGCCCGGCTGCAGCAGGCCTCCGAGTGCGGTCGACAGGTCGGCGACGTCGACGAACCAGTGCGAGCGGACCTTGGTGCTGATGCGCGCATGCAGCGCACGCATCAGCGGTCCGCACAGCAGCACGCGGTCGGGCTGCGAGGCGAGCAGTTCGGGCTCCAGATCGAGGTGGTGGCGCTGCGCGGCGGGGCCGAGCTCCTGCATGTCGCCGAGGATGGCCACGCGGCGCGACGGCTCGCACGGCGCCTGCGACAGCAGCTCGAGCGCGGCGCGCATCGAACTCGGGTTGGCGTCGTAGGTTTCGTCGATCAGCTTGAAGCTGCCGCCGCCGATGTGGATGGTGTGCAGCGCGCCGCGTCCGCCCGGCGGCTCGAAAGCGGCCAGCGGCTCCACGGCGGCTGCGAGCTTGAGCCGCATCGCATGCAGCGCCGCCAGGGTCGCCACCGCGCTCATGCCCATGTGGCGCCCCGGCGCGTTGAGCCGCAACTGGAACGGCTCGCCGAGCACCGCGACCTGCGCTTCGCCGTGGTCGAAGGCCAGGAGCCGCAGGTCGGCGTCGGGATGCTCGCCATAGCTCACGATCTGGAGCTGGTGCGCCATGGCGGCTTCGGCGAAAGCCGCGAACTCGGGGATGTCTCGGTTGATGACCGCGGTATCGCCGGCCGCCATGCCCTGGAAGATGCGGCTGTCGTGCTGCGCGGCCGCGCCAGCAGGGCCGCGGCGCTTCTGCGCGGAGGCCGACAGCCCCGTGACCACGGCCAGCATCGGGCGCACCAGCTCGGTCAGCGCGGGCAGGTTGGGCGAACCCATCTCCAGCACCCAGTAGGCGGCGCGCCGCGGCATGCAGGTCAGGTTCCAGGCCATGCCCGATGGCAGGCTCACGTTGCCTTCGGGCTGGCCGACCTCGCCCCAGACGCCCAGCGCATCGGCCAGCATCGCGGCCACCGTGCTGCTGGCCGTGCCGCTGCCCAGCACGCCGCAGACGCGGCCGGCGAATTCGCTGCGCGCATGCGCGCCGAGCGCCAGCACCGCCTGCGGCACGTTCGGCACCTGCAGCACCGGCACGCGTTTGTCGAGGTGTGCCGACGCGTCGGTGCACAGCACGGCGGCCGCGGGCTGCAGCACGCCCTTGAGGATCACCGCGGCCAGTGGCGCCTTCGACGGCCGCGCCTGGTGCTCGAACACCACGCGGCCCTTGCGCAGGAACGAGCGCTGCGTGACGCCGGTGGCGCGCCAGCCTTCGTCGGGCTGCACCACCCAGTCGCCGCCGGTCACGCGCGCCATCTCGTCGGCCGTCCATTCGGCGCCGTCGTCCCTGGCGCTTCCCGCGCCCGGCACGGCCGGCCGCTCGAGCAGGTAGCGGTGGTAGGCCACGAAGCCCGACATGTACTGCGCCACGTCGTCGATGCGCACGCGGAACGCGTGGTGGCGCACGAAGAAGGCGCCGGCGATGAGCGACGGGCGGCGGAAATACATCGCCACCTCGGGCCAGAAGAAGCCGTTCTGCAGGTAGTGCGCGCGGTACTCGAGCGCGCGGTAGAACTTCTCGCTGTCGAGCTCGTCGAGCAGGTGCCGCATGGGCGCCATGCCCTCGAGCCGCTGCAGCATCTGCTGGGCCGCAAGCATCAGCTCGAGCAGCGTCGGGAAGGTGGTCTTGCGGTCGAGCACGAAGTCGAGGTAGCCGGCCACGTTCTGCAGCCCGAAGCGGAAGTAGCGCTCCTGCGGGCTCCAGCGCGTGAGCTCGTTCACGCAGCGGCTCAACCAGTGGTCATGCGCCTGCCAGTGCTGGCTGGCGATGAAGTGGTCGAAGGCCTTCTCGACCACCGCGAGCCAGCGCGGATCGCGCGTGAGGCCGTAGAGCCGCATCAGGCCGAACACCGCCTCGCCCTCGTGATAGACGGCGCGCGCGGCCTGCTTCACGCGCAGGTCGGCGGCATGCAGCACATGGTTGAAGCGCCCGGTGGCCGGGTCCTGCAGCGAGGCGATGCCGAGCGCGAGCTTCTCGAGCAGCGGCAGCCAGCGGCGCGTTTCCATCGCCTCCCCGTGCGCCACCAGCGCAAGGATGCAGGCGGCATTGCCGCCGAGCGTGATCTCCTCGCCGTCGACCAGGAAAGCGGCCTCGCGGCCGTCGGCCAGCCTGTATTCGCGGATGAAGCGACCCGCGAACGGCGGCAGCGCGCGCTCGATCGCGGCGCGCAGCTTCTCGTCGCGCGTGAGCTCCCAGGCCTCGACCATGGCGCTGAGCACGCTCGCGTGGCGCCTCGCGTCGTAGGTCGGAATGCGGCGATCGAAGCACGGGAAGTAGCCGGAGACGAACAGCCCGTCGTCCTGCACCTGGCGCGCGAGGTAGGCCGAGCCGCTGCGCACCAGCTCGAGCGCCGAGGCGGGCGAGAGCGCCGGGGCCTGGCGGCGCCCCGCGTCGAGCCCGGTGCCCACCAGCTTGTGCACCACGCCGTCGGCCTGGCAGAACACGCCCACGGTCGCGAGCAGGTAGACCGGATGGTCCGCGGGCAGGTCGAGCGCAAGCGCGCGCCCAAAGCGCGCCTCGGCATAGAGCGCGAAATTGCGCGGGTTCACCACCGCATGCGCGATGGTCGAGTCGCCGCTCAGCATCGCGTTGGCGTTGAGCTCCTGTTCGGTGAACGCGGTCTCGAAGTCCTTGTCGAAGGCCAGCCCGAGGCGGAAGTAGTTGCGCTTGACGGCGCCGAGCTGGGCCTTGAACTGGCCCCACTCCATCGGGCTCGCGCCCTCGACCCAGTCGATGCGCAGCCACGGCGAGACCAGGCCGCAGTCGCGCACCCGGCGTTCGACCGCCTCGGCGCCTGCGCGCCAGGCGGTCTCGAAATCGGCCGCGCGCGCGTGCACCACGTGCGCGCGCTGCGAACCGTCGGTGACCGAGAAGAACAGCGTGAAGGCCGGGTAAGGCGCCGGCAGGGCCGCACACACCGCCGCCAGGCGCTCGTGGCAGGCATGGAGCTGTTCGGAGAAGGACATCATTCGGCCCAGGGCCTGTTCACGCTGCGCAAGGGGATCGCGTTTCTCCGGCTTCAGCGATAGCTGAATTCAGCTCGGCGATTGAGCTGATAGCCCTCCTCGGTGTTGTCGAGCGACGCGGGCTTCTCGATGCCCCAGCTGATGGCTTCGATGCGCTCGGCCGGCACGCCCAGCTGCGTGAGCGCACGCTGCACGGCTTCGGAGCGGCGCTGGCCCAGCGCCAGGTTGTATTCGCGTCCGCCGCGCGAGTCGGTGTGGCCTTCGATCACCACGCGGCTCGTGGGACGGTTGCGCATGTAGCTCGCGTGCGCCTCGACCACGCTGCGGTCCTGCGGACGGATGTTGTACTTGTCGAAGTCGAAGTACACGATGCGCGGCACGCCGACCGGGCCGTTCTGCATCGGCGGCGGCGGGGCCGCCTGCACGCTGGCCACGTTGCTCGCGGCCTTGTTCGAGAAGTAGTACTTGGCGTCTTCGCGGCCGTCCTTGGGGCCCGTGCCGCAGGCGGCGAGGCTGGCGGCCAATGCGAGGGTGGCGAGTATCCGGAAGTTGTTTTTCATAAGGATCCTTTGGCGGGACAGGCCGGGTTGCGGCCTGTCCCTGGTGCTGTCGTTCGTGTGATGCGTGGCCGTCGGGTGCTCAGCTCAGCCCAGGAGGCCGTGCAGGATGTTCGAGACCGGCGTCAGCACGCTGTTGTTGCCGGCGACCTGGTCGACCAGGCTGGTGATCGGGGTCACGACGTCGGTCACGATCGGCGCGGCTTGCTCCACCGTGTCGACCAGGCCCGCGACCGTCTCGATCACCGGCGACAGCGTGGTGCCCGCACCGGCCAGGATGTCGGTCACGGGCTCGGCCACTTCGGACACGGCAGCCACGACCGGCTCCAGGGTCTCCGCGGCACCGCCTGCCACTTCGAGCACCGGATCGAGGATGTTGGCCACCACGTCGCCAAGCAGGCCGTCGCTCCCGAGCAGGCTGCCGACGAGGCCGTCCTGGCCCAGCAGGTCGCCGCCGAGCAGGCCGCCGACGATGCCGTCTTCGCCGAGCACGCCGTCGAGCAGGTCACCGCCCAGGAGGTCGCCACCCCGCAGGCCGCCGACGATGCCGT